>JAEWIW010000246.1 GCA_023386855.1 Bacteroidota bacterium
GTATATCAGGAAGGCAGGTGTAAGCCTGGGAAAAATTGCAGGAAAGGACCTGGTTCCTGATCATGAACTGGCATTAAGCACCATCCTAAAATCTTCGGTCCCTTCAGTGGACGTAGACAGAACGCAGGCACTGAAATACCTCAGGAGGGATGAATTGTTGCTGGATACCACTTCAAAAGGATGGGTACTGGTACGTTATGAGGGTCTTGCATTGGGTTGGATTAAAGCTCTGCCCAACAGGATCAATAATTATTATCCAAAAGAATGGCGGATATTGAAGAGTTCAGACAATTAAAAATTATTCATCTTTGTAAGCATTCAAAATTTGCGTTAGATATGATCAAAGTGAGATTCATTGTGTTGGTATTACTGGTATTTGTTCAGCAGGTCCTGTTTGCGCAATCCGATCTTATGATCCACGGCTCAACACCATCGTTGTATTTATCCCATAAAGTAGAACCAAAGGAAACCTGGTATAGCATTGGCAGGATGTATAATCTTTCTCCTAAAGAGATCGCGGCATTTAACCAGACATCGATGGACAAATCCCTGTCCATTGCACAGGTATTAAGAATCCCGTTAAAGCCTGCTAACTTCTCGCAGAACAATGGTAAGTCGGCCGATGAAGTATTGGTGCCACTGTATCATACCGTTGCTGAAAGAGAATGGATGTACAGGATCAGTGTAAATCATAATAAGGTTCCGATTGAAAGCATTGAAAAATGGAATAATATTTCACGCGATCATGCCACTGCAGGAACAAAACTGATCGTTGGGTTTTTGAAAGTGAAGAAAAATCTTTCACCACTGGCTTCAAATGCTTACCAGCAGGGTCGTTCAGCGGTTGCATCTAATTCATCTAATACTCCATCTTCTGAACCAGTGAGTAAAGCCACTGAAATTACCAAAACAGATTCGCCCTCAAAAGGTTCCTCAACAACTCCCGTATTCAGGGATAATTCAACTATACCCAAAGAAACGCCTAAGACAGAAGCAGCAAGTGCTTCAATGGAAACAAAGGCGCCTGTAAATTATAAGGGCGGCTATTTCCGCAGCCAGTATGATGCATCCGGTAAATCCACATCCGGGGTATCAGGTATATTTAAAAGTACCAGCGGGTGGAATGATGGTAAGTATTATGCATTGATGAATAATGTTCCGGTAGGTACTATCGTAAAAGTGAATTTTCCTTCCACTACAAAAACCATTTATGCCAAAGTGCTTGGCCAGTTACCGGATATGCGCGAAAGTGTTGGCCTCACCATTCGTATCAGTGAAGCTGCCGCTACTGAATTAGGTGCGGGGAACAGCAAGTTCACAGTTGAAGTGGATTATTAAAAAGATTAAAGGGTATTGCCCCTGAGGAAATCTTCCACCTTCATTCTTTTCTTTCCTTCCAGTTGTATTTCTGTGCAGTCAATGTACCCGTTGATGCAATAAAACCGGATATAGGATTTTTTATCGGTTTCCAATTTACCTGGAGTAAAGGAATGCTCACGGGCATGGCTAACCGAAGAAAAGATCTTGAGCATTTTATCATTTACAATTGTGAATGCGCCAGGATAAGGTGAAAGACCCCTGATTAGGTTTTGAACCTTTTCAACGGGTTGATTCCAGTCGATTCTGCAGGTATCAGTGAATATCTTAGGGGCATGCTTGAGGTCATTGATATCGATATGCGATTGGGGGATCTCTTTTAGTTCTCCCGACAGCAACGCATCAATAGTTTTTACAATAAGCCTTGCCCCAAGCGCTTTCATTTTATCGTGCACACTGCCTGCATTATCATCCTCTTCTATGGGCATGGATTCACTCAGCAGGATATTCCCTGTATCAATTTCATGCTGCAGTTTAAAAGTGGTAACGCCCGTTTCTTTTTCTCCATTGATGATTGCCCAGTTGATCGGTGCTGCTCCTCGGTATTGGGGAAGCAACGATCCATGCACGTTGATCGTTCCAAGTGGTGGCATATTCCAAACCAGTTCAGGAAGCATGCGGAAAGCAACTACAACCTGCAGGTCGGCTTTTAATGATCTTAATTCTTCCAGGAAAACAGGGTCTTTCAATTTTACCGGTTGAAGCAATCTAAGCCCATGTTCCATGGCGAATTTTTTTACCGGAACAGGAGTCAGTTTCATGCCTCTTCCTGCTGGTTTATCGGGTGCCGTTACTACACCAACAACCTGGTAGCCGGCATCCACGAGGGCTTCAAGACTGGCAACAGCAAATTCCGGCGTGCCCATAAATACAATGCGCAAATCCTTTTTAGAGGGTATCTGGTAACTCATTCTTTCTTTTAATTAATGATGCAGGGAAATATTCTTAAGACCTGAAATCCTTATACAGCAGGTATTTGCTGCGGATCTTTTTAAATGATTCCAGGTCTTTCGACCAGCTTTTTCTTATCTCGCTTTCTGATTTTCCTTCTTTGATCTGTTGCATGAGCAGGTCATTGCCTGCAAGTTTATTAAAGAATTTGTTTGCAAGAAAGAATGAATCCTTTGAAGGGAATAATCTGTATGCTTCTATAAGATATTTAAGCTGGATCTTACAATGGATCTTTTTCAAAACTTCTTCATTGCTTCCCGAAAGATCCCATCCATAGCATGTCTTTCCTTCGTGTTTTGGTTTAGCTGCACCTTCCATGCTTTCAGGAACAAAAGCATAAAGGTTTTTTGGAAGGGAAGGATGGCCGAAAACCTGGAAGGGCTTTGTTGTTCCACGTCCTTCGCTTAAAGTAGTTCCTTCAAAAAAACATGTGGTTGGGTATAAATAGATCGAAGCCATGTCGGGTAAATTCGGTGAAGGCTTTACAGGTAATTCATATCTCGAATCATGATCATAGTTAGCACATTTGATAATGGTCAGTTTATTCCATTGCCCATTGGTAATTTTTTTATTTGAAGCATCATCGAGCATTTTCTCACCTACCAGCATACGGGCATATTCACCGATGGTCATACCATACACAACGGGGATGGGTTGCATGCCGACAAATGAACGGAAGCCTTGCTGAAGCACTGGCCCGTCAACATAAAATCCATTGGGATTTGGCCTGTCGAGGATGATCAATGGTTTATTATTTTCAATAGCCGAGATCATCAGTTCTTCAAGCGAAGATATGTAAGTATAGAAACGTACTCCTACGTCCTGGATATCAAATAAAATAAGATCAACATCTTTAAGATCATCAGCGGAAGGGCGCAACTTTTTTCCATAAAGGGATATGACACGGATTCCTGTACGCTGGTCTGTTTCATTTCCTATTTTACTTCCTGCGTCGGCAGTGCCCCTGAATCCATGTTCGGGAGCAAAGATCTTCTTCACCCTGGTACCCCTTGCTAGCAGCGTATCGACAAGGTGCCTGTTATTTACCATTGAAGTATGATTGGCAAACACGGCGACGTTTTTATTCCTCAATAAGTGAAGATACTGGTCCATCTGTTCCGCTGCAGGCTTACTGTTGTTTTCATGCTGCTTCATTTGCGCGTTGGCAACTGTGAAAAGACTGAATATCAGTAAATACAGGATGAAGAATTTTTTCATTGATACGCTTATTTTTCCAATTGTTGAATGCTGGTATGTTTTGATCGGGGTACTGGCATGCAATTTCTATAAAAACTTTTATTGGCAGGAGTTTATTATTCCTGTTACTTTGTCCGGGGTGCTAAGCCCTATATTGTAATATATAAAACGAAAACAATGCAACAAGTTAAATCTGGTGATACTGTGAAAGTACATTATCATGGTCGCCTTACAGATGGAACTACATTTGATAGTTCAGAAGGACGTGAGCCATTAGAATTCCAGGTGGGTAGTGGCCAGGTTATAAAAGGTTTTGATGAAGGTGTAAGTGGAATGAGTGTGGGTGAGAAGAAGACCATCCAGATTCCTGTTGATGAAGCTTATGGTCCAAAGAATGATGAAATGATTGTTCAGTTCCCTAAAGCCAATTTTCCTCCCGATCTTAATCCTGAGGTTGGCATGCAACTGACCATGACCAATAATGCAGGACAAGCGATACCTGTAGTGATCGTTGATGTCCAGGATGAAATTGTTGTCCTCGATGCCAACCACCCGCTCGCAGGGCAGGACCTGGTTTTCGATCTTGAACTGGTGAGCATTTCCGGTCCACAGTCTAAAATCATTATGCCTTAAAGCATTAATCTCTTAATAAAAGTCCCGGCATTTGCATGTCGGGATTTTTTATTAGTTTTCCGTCCTAAATATCCACCTATGAAAATATTCCTCACGGCATGTTTTGCCCTGCTGCTATGTTCCTACGGCAGCTACTCACAACCACTCCAGCCCAACCAGGAGATTTACAAAAAAGCCGGGATCTTTGCTGATAGCCTGATCAGGGCATATGAATTTCAAAACTGGGACACCTATTTATCACTGAGTTATAGCGGGGCAGTAAAATACTATGGTGGTAAAGCCGGCTACCTGCAGCATGTGCAAAGAGCAAGAAAAAAAGATGAAGACCTTATCGATCAGCCCATGCCTACTTTTAAAATTATCCAGCTGGAAAACGACATCGATGAATGGCAATGCGTAGTGGAAAAAACCACTTCGAGATTACTGGATGGCAAACCGTCGATGGTAATTTCTTACCTGTTGGGTCAATCGCTTGATGATGGATTAACCTGGAAATTTTTTGACGTTTCTCAAAATGCAGTATCCAACGTGATCTACATGATGCCGGATGTTTTCACGAATCTTGCTATTCCTGAATCAAGGATAGTTAAACTATAGAAATTACTATTCATTGTTTCGGGGCACAATGTTCCTGTCGCGGTAAACAGCACCAAGTATTAATCCTGTTAAGCCCCATGCTACCAGGGCATCAACCAGGTATGCATTGAGATCAAAGGATTGGAACCAGATATGATTGGTATAAGGAACATTTAAAAAAATGAT
>JAEWIW010000309.1 GCA_023386855.1 Bacteroidota bacterium
GCCACGGGGCCGTGCCACGGGGTCGAAACCAAAGACTTTGTATCCTCCTCCGAACTCCAGGAATTATTAGCCTCCGCGGAGTTTGTGATCTGTCGCTCCGGTTATAGTTCCGTAATGGATCTATTATCGCTTCAAAAGAAAACCATACTTATTCCTACCCCCGGCCAGGGTGAGCAGGAGTACCTGGGTAACTATCTCATGGAAAAAAAACTTGCCTTCTGCATCACCCAGGATAACCTAAACCTAGATGATGCCATCGCATCCGCTAAAAATTTTCCTTACAAACCCTACAACCCGCCAGCCGGCATGTTGGAGAATGCTTTAACTGAACTGTTCGAATCTTACCTTTGCCGCTCAAAAGGTTCAGCTTGAAAGAATGGAAAGCACATGTCGCGGTATTGATGGCGAATGTTTTGTTTGGAATTAACTTCAGTGTTGCGCAGTATGTTACCCGCACCAAAGTACCACCCCTGGGCTTAAACCTTATCAGGGTGGTAGTAAGTTCCATCCTGCTTTGGATACTCTGGATCTTCTCCCGCCAGTCGGCACGTATCAGGAAAAAAGATGTTCCGCGTTTTATCTTTTGTGCGATCACAGGCATCGTCATCAACCAGGTGCTGTTCATCAAGGGGCTGTCCATGACACTCAGTATTCACGCTGCTTTATTAACCCTCGTAACCCCGATATTCATTACTGTTGTAGCGGCATGGATGGGAAAGGAATCGCTGAACATCCTGAAAATACTGGGTCTTGCAGGAGGAATTTTTGGTTCAACGCTGCTCGTAATGGACAGGCATCATACCGGTTCGGCCGATGATATTTTCTGGGGCGATGTTTTCATCATCATCAACGCCATCTCGTATACATTTTATTTTGTGCTGGTGAAGCCATTGATGTCGGCCTATAAACCGATCCATGTAACGCGATGGGTGTTCACTTTCGGCCTGCTGTTCATGCTGCCCCTTGCATGGAATGATTTCAGCAAAATAGATTGGCAAAGTTTTGCAGCAGTGGATTACGCCGCAACAGGTTTTGTGGCCATTGGCGCTACCTTCTTTGCCTACCTCTTCAATATCTATGGAATCGGTAAGCTGGGTAGTTCGATCACCGGCGCATATATTTACACCCAACCCATATTTGCGACCATTATTGCCATGATTTTTCTCAGTGAAATTCTTACCCCATATAAAATAATAGCCGCCGGGCTTATTGCCGGCGGCGTATATCTTGTCAATCGAAAAACTGGTACAAATACTATTAGTTCCTGATCACTTTCTTAATCTGTGTCTGCTGTTCTGTTTCCACTTTCAACAAATAGATTCCTTTCATTAATTGAACCGAAGGAATAATGATATCGGTTGATCCTTCATTGGCAATCAGCGACTGTGAAGAGATCTTCCTTCCATTCAGGTCGGTCAACGTAGCTACAACCCTTTGTCTTTTCTCCAGGTTAATGGTTGCTTTAAGCTTTGTTGTAAAAGGGTTTGGTGCCACTTCAAGATGGAACCTGCCATTGTTTTTATTCAGCACTTTCAATGTTTCCGAATGGCTGGTTCTTCCATCCTTATCCACCTGTACCAAACGATAAAGGTTGAGATTGGGAAGAGGATCATCATCAATAAACTGGTAACGCTTTTCGCTATTGCTGTGCACTGATGCAGCAACAGAACCGATTTCTTTAAACATATAATCGCTGCCTGCTCTTTCAATCCTGAAATAAGCACTCGATGTTTCTGAAGAAGTGGTCCAGTCGATCGTTACTTTATTATCATTCAATTTTGCATTAATAGAACTGATCACAACCGGCAGGGCTGTATTGGCTGTAAACTGTACAAAATAATTATAGAGGTTTTTTCCATCTACCAGGTAGGTTGGAGAGTAATTGAATTTCCAGGAATTATGTCCACCGTAGTCGCAACTATTAGATGGAATTGTATAAGTGGCTAATCCGGGTTTTGCATTATTAATTGCAATTGTCCAGTTCCGAGAAATGGAATCCTTGCAGGTTCCATCATTGGAACAATGAAAGAATCGACCATGAAGATTGGCATCAACAATATTCTGGAAGGCATTTGCATCATTTGGTTCTTTCCCAAGACTTGAGCATAGTGAAGCGGTATTGTATGCAGCTATCCTTTTTGCTCGCGGCACGGAGTTGGATGCATAATTGATCACCATGTTTGCACCCGAACTCATCCCGGTTAAATAAATCCTGGTAGGATCAACCCTGTAATTTGCTTCAACAAAATCGATCACACCTTCCACTTCATCTGCTTTAGGATAATTGGAAGGATATTGATATGTTCTATAAGTAGGTGCTATAATAATATATTCATAAGTAGTGCCATCATAAGTCCCTTTAGGATCTACCACTCCTTTTTCCACCTGGAAGGGAAGAGAAGTTTCCTGGTCACTAAAAAGTTCACACAACTGTGCAGAATCGCCTTTTCCCTGTGCTCCTCTTCCTCCAAAGTAAATAATTACAGGGTATTTTTTATTGTTTCCCGGCGTGCTATAGCCAGAAGGCAAATATTCAATAAGTCCACCAAATTTGTTATTTGCGATACTTAGCCCAGTTTTTGGTTTCCATTTGGTTATGTTTACCACATCCTGGTCAGTTCCTTCCACTTCAGCAAGGTTAACGGTACATTGCCATTGGGCTGTTGCTGAAGTTGCGGCCAGGCATAGCATGGCAGCAAATGCATTTCGTAAGGTCAGGTAGAATTGGTTCATATGTTGAAATATTTTTTATGGCAGGGGTGGTGATCCGGGAATTGGAATAAGCGTGCAATGCACAGAAATTTTCAAAGGAGGATGAGGAATTCGAGGTATTGGATAGACAGGAAACAACAGTGTTTCAAAGGGGCAATAAAGGAAAATATTGGCAGCTTTTCAAGGAAAATGCAGAAAAATTAATGCCATCAAAGATAGGCTGCTGCATGTATGGTTATTTGAATTTAGGATGAATGGTCAAGCTAAAACAAATACATCATTCCCAAAGATAGGGGGATGAAAGCAGGCTTCCATACATGAACAGGATTAATATTGAATTAATGGTGAGCTATCAATCATTCAGAACGGTATTGAAGGAACCATTCATAAAGGTTCAATCCATCAATCCTGAATTCCGGGTCATACATCTTATACCATGTGTTATGTTCAAATCTTGCGCAATGCAGTTTAGGATCTGTTGACCTGTTATCGAGTACAGTCATCCTTGCATTTCCACCCGCTTTCTTAATTCTTTCGTACCAGCCCAGTGGTATGTCCACCGAACAACGGTCATCATCCCTGCATTGCATGAACCAGACCCCTGTTCCATTAGCGGCAATAGTTTCAGGAGTCAGGTCACGTTCAACATTTGTTGCCACCGTAACCGAATCACATAATGATGCAGTACTTACAGCAGCAACCTTGCCCTTACTCATTTTACTGGCTGCATATTCAATCACCATATTCGCACCGGTACTCATACCGGTAAGATAAACACGTTTCGGATCAACGCGGTAATGTGCAACGAGGTAATCTATGACATCATCTACTTCATCAATGCTGGGAAAACTTGTTGGATACAGGTATTCTTTGAACTGTGGACTGATTACAACAAACTGGTATTTTTTTCCTTCATGTTCCGTGTATTGCGGGAACCCGTTTTCCTCGATCAGTGGGGGAAGGGAACTGCCTGTACCGGTGATACCATCCCATAATATCTTGCATAGATCGTTCGAAGTTCCCAATCCACGCGCTTCCCTGCCATGGAAATAAATGATGAGCGGGTAAAGATTAGTGGTATCCTGGTGATCATAATTATCGGGGAGATATTCCAGCAGGCCGGTAAACATACCATTAGAAATATTGAGACCCGTTACCTTATTTTGTTTGAGATCGGTAAAGTTCCTGACATTCGAATTCACGGGATCATAAACACAGGCACTGTCGCGTGAGGTACGACAGGAACCGGCTAAAAATAATATCAAGAAAGAACAGGTAAATAATAAGGATCCACTGGTAATACCTTTCATCTTTCGGTTGATTTAGGGTAATCGAAGAACCAGAAATCAATTTGATGTTCGCGAAAATTTTTCCATCGTGGGGTATGCAGTTTCAAAGCAAAAACAGAAGCCGTTGGCATATTATCAATTCTTGCATTCGACAGTGAATTTGCAAATGCTGTGATGCCAGGGTTATGGGAAAAAACCAATACGGTACTGGCATCATCCGGCAATGCGTTGATCACCTCTTCAAAAGCGGTATTGCCAGCCATATACAATTCAGGCTGCACCAGGATTTCCTTCTTCGGAATATCCATCTCTTTGGCAAAAAGCCTTGCTGTTTCCAATGCCCTTGTGGCATTACTGGATACAAGTAACTGTGGGATGATACCTTTTTCCATCAACCTCCTGGCCATATCGGGAGCGTTTTTTTTACCTCTCCCATTTAATGTCCTTTCAATATCTGGTAAGGAAGGATCGTCCCAGCTGCTTTTTGCATGCCGGACAAGTATTAATTGTTTCAAGGCGATTATAATCCTGTTGAATTAATATAGTTGATCAGGGACGCGGTATTCTTGACCTTTAATTTTTTCAGGATATTGTGCCGGTGTACTTCTACTGTTTTGATGGAGATTCCTAACCTGTCAGCGATTTCTTTTGAAGAAAGACCATCTCGGATCTGGTTGATCACTTCGATCTCTCTTTCAGAAAGCTGGTTCAAACCAGTCGCTGCTTCATCCTCTCCCAGCATCTGGTCCGAAAGAATATTTTTCACTTCCTGGCAGATATAGGTATTACCATTATAAACATCCATAATGGCATCAAGCATTTCCTGCCTTGGAGAATTCTTGGTAACATAGCCCCTTGCGCCAAGCCTCAACATCTTTTTTGCATAGGCAGGTTGGGAGTGCATGGATACTGCAATGACCTTGGAACCCGGGGATAGCTTCCTGATCATCTTGAGTACATCAAACCCATTCAATGGTGCCATATTGATATCAAGCAAAACAATGTTGGGACGCTTGTCTCTTGCTATTTCAATAGCTCTTTGTCCATCGCCCACCTCGGCAACCACTTCAAAATTTTCATTCCGTCCAAGCAAGAAGGACCATGTTTCCCTGATCAGTGTGTGATCATCAACGATCATAACGGAAATTTTTCCCATAACTTTCTATTTAATTGATATGGCTACCTTTAACAAACAGCCTTCGCCGGGACTTGAAATTACATCAACTGTTCCATTATGTAACTCTGCCCTACTGGTGATATTATTTAGTCCGATTCCTTTTGTTTTTTTTGAAGGATCAAAACCCACACCATTATCCTTGATCGTTATATTAAGCAATTTTTCAGTTACCGACAATTTAATCTCAGCCTTAGTCGCTTTTGAATGTTTGATAATATTGTTCACCTGCTCCTGTATGATTCGAAATACCATCAGTTCAAGATCAGAAGGAATTTCGAGCTCATCAATTTTATTGGAAATAAAATCAATTTTTACACCTCTTGCAAGCCTAACATTCGCCAGCATATCCTTAACTGCTTCCTTAATGCCAATGTCTCCAAGGGAAGGAGGAACCAATGACTTTGACAATGCCCTGATCTCATCAATGGCGGTTGAAATGTTTGCATAACTTTTTTTCAGCATCTCTTCCACGAACTCTGCTTCATGCATCGCCAGGTCAATATATAATTTCGTTGTGGTCAGGATCTGGTTAATATTATCATGCAGCTCTCTGCCTATTTCTGTTCTTTCCTTTTCCTGTGCTCTTATTGTTGCCTCTGTGATCTGTCGCTGCCTTAATACTTTTTCTTCCTGTAGTTGCGACTGCAATTGTTTTATTTCTGTAAGATCAACAAGTGTTCCAATCATACGGTATGCCTGCCCGGATTCATCATACAGAATAAACCCACGACTATATACAGGCCGGTTGATTCCATCAGCCGATTTAAAATGCAATTCTTCCTGCCAGTTGCTTAGCCTGTTCTTAAAACTGAACCTCAGCCTGTCGGCCATCTTCTTATATTCACCCCGCTCCATTTTGTCCTTCCACCACTCTATACTTGTTTCCTTAACATTATATCCAAAATTAACCGCAATGGCATCATTCCATTTTACGGTCCAGGTGGTAAAGTTCACATCAAAGATGACATCATTTGTTGCTTCTGAAACGATGCGGAAAACCTCGTTACTTTGACGAAGCGATTCCTCAATTTTTTTTCTTTCGGTGATATCCCTGCTGATGCCTACCAGACCAATCACTTTTTCATGATCTTTTAATGGGATCAAAGTGGTGTTCAGCCATTGATAGTCTCCGTTTGGCCGGTAGATCTTATCTTCCTTGATCTCCAGGGTTTTTCCTGTGCGAACAACTTCTTTATCATATTCAAGATAGGGTATAGCCGATTCGCCATAATAATCAACAATGTTCTTACCAAGTGTTTCAAGCTCATTTTTTGCCCCGATCCTTTCAATAGTTGCCCTGTTATTGATCACATGCTTGAACCTGTCGTCCTTTACAAAAATGAGGTCAGGAATATGATCGATCAATGTTCTTAACAGGTGTCGTTCCCTTGCAAGGTTCTCTTCGTATTGTTTGCGTTCGGTGATATCCTGCATTGCACCGATCATTCTTAAAGGCTGCCCCGTATGATCGCGCATGATGATACCCTTATCCACTACATTGGAAATCTCACCACTGCTTTTTAAGAACCTGTATTCATCACTCCAGAAAGTATCCTGTGAATGATACACAGCATTATCGAAATTTCTCTTCACCCTCTCCTTATCTTCAGGGTGAATATGCATCAGCCAGCTATTCTCAAAATCTTCCTGGAC
>JAEWIW010000310.1 GCA_023386855.1 Bacteroidota bacterium
CTATAGCAACGAACTGGCCAAAGAGTTTTATAATACCGGCTATGATTTTCCCAACCTGATGATGATTGTTTCACTTGTTGCACTTGCCGGTGTTATCGGTAATTTTGTCGGCTACTGGTTTGGCGCCAAAAGCGGCCCCTACTTATTTGAAAGAAAGGATACCTTCCTGTTCAAGAAAAAATATCTTTTCCAGGCAAGGGATTTTTATAATAAGCATGGTGGTGGTGCCATTGTGTTTGCCCGCTTTCTTCCCATCATCAGGACCTTCGCGCCAATCATCGCAGGTATAGTTGGAATGGATAAAAAGAAGTTCTCTTTCTATAATATCATAGGCTCTGTTGCCTGGGCTGCCAGTATGATCTTCGCCGGTCATTACCTTTATAAATTCTTCCTGAATCGTTTTAACTTCGACCTTAAACAACACCTGGAAATAATTGTATTGGGAATAGTGCTGGTGACCACGCTTCCTGTTATTATCAAACTATTCTTTAAAAAGAAAAAACCTACCGCCTTATAATTCCAACTGCCCAATACTAAAACCAACTGCATGCTCCAGCCAACTGTACGCATTTTCAACATTGCCGTAATTGTAGCAGCATTGGGATACTTCGTGGATATTTACGACCTGTTGCTGTTCAGCATCATCAGGATTCCTTCGCTCCGTTCCCTGGGATTAAACGATGAACAGATTGCAACAGATGGTTTGCTGATCATTAATGTACAGATGATAGGTTTGCTGCTGGGAGGAATACTATGGGGTGTGCTTGCCGATAAGAAAGGTCGTTTAAAAGTATTATATGCTTCCATCATCCTTTACTCTATAGGTAATATCGCCAATGGTTTTGTTCAAACCGTTGAACAATATGCTTTCGTTCGCTTTTTTACAGGCATTGGACTTGCAGGTGAACTTGGCGCTGGTATTACATTGGTGAGTGAACTGCTGCCAAAAGAAAAGCGCGGTATCGGAACATCCATGGTGGCGGGTATCGGGCTTACCGGTGCAGTTGCAGCTTTTTTCATCAAGGAAAATTTTCATTGGCGTACCTGTTATTTCATTGGAGGCGGACTGGGTTTCATGCTCTTATTGTTAAGGGTTGGCGTACTGGAATCCACGATGTTTAAAAGCATGCAACATGTTTCTATTATCAAAGGCGATTTCCTGATGTTTTTCAGGAACCGGCAGCGTTTCAAAAAGTATATGCTGAGTATCCTGATCGGCCTTCCAACCTGGTTTACCATTGGCATACTCGTTAGCTTTTCAAAAGAATTTGGTGAGAAAATGAACGTGATAGGTGAGGTAGACCCGGGAAGAGCAGTGATGTTTGCCTATGTTGCTATTTCTATCGGAGATATTGCTGTAGGCTTGCTGAGCCAGTACCTCCGAAGCCGAAAGAAGGCTCTATATATTTTCCTTGGAATAACCATCATGGGCATGATATGGTTCTTTAATCTTCATGGCCAACCTGTAAGTAACTTGTATATGGCATGTGCCCTGTTGGGCTTTGGTACTGGTTTCTGGGCTATCCTGGTAACAATGGCAGCCGAACAGTTTGGAACAAATATCAGGGCAACCGCAGCCACCACAGTGCCCAATATGGTGAGAGGATCCTTGATCATCATTACCCTTGTATTCACCTCCCTGCAACAATCCTTTAATTATGTTACCAGCGGATGGATCACTGCAATCATCATTTTGATCATTACTTTTGTCGCTGCATATTTTACAGAGGAAACCTTTGGCAAGGACCTGAACTATATTGAACAATGATAACTGTGGTAGTAATATGAAATTCCTGGTGATACGGTTTTCCTCGATAGGTGATATCGTGCTGGCCTCACCGGTACTCAGATGCCTGAAGCAACAGGTGTCAACTTCCGAGATCCATTTCCTCAGCAAACGCTCCTTTGCTGCAGTAACAGAAGGCAATCCTTATATCGACAAGTTCTATCATTATGATAATGATTTAACAGCCCTTATCGATTCCCTTAAAGAAGAGGATTATGATTATGTAATTGACCTGCATAATAATTTTCGGTCGGCCAGGATCCGCCGTGCACTTGGGAAACAATCATATGTCATTGATAAGCTTAACTGGGAAAAATTCCTGCTTACAAAGCTACGCATCAACATCATGCCCGGAAGGCATATCACGTTGCGAAGTCTTGATACCCTTTCTTCATTTGGAGTAAAGGATGATGGAATAGGACTTGATTATTTTATTCCAGCAAAAGACATGATCAGCGAAGAAGATATACCATTGTCGCATCATGCGGGGTATATCGCTCTTGTGATTGGTGCATCTTATCCTACAAAAAAATTGCCGGTTTATAAATTACAGGAACTGGTGAAAGCCATTGACTTCCCGATCATGTTAATTGGGGGTAGGGAGGATAGGGAAGAAGGTGAAGCTGTTGCAGCTGTTGCTGAAGGTAAAGTATATAATGCCTGTGGTAAATTCAACCTTAATGAATCGGCTGATCTTGTAAGAAGATCAAAACTTGTGATCTCGCACGATACCGGACTGCAGTATATCGCCTGTGCCTTTCACAAACCTGTTATAGCCATCTGGGGAAGCACATCTCCTAAGCTTGATGTAGAACCTTTTTATCCTGCAGTGATGAATGGGAAATATGAAAATGTTCTTGTTCCAAATTTAAAATGCCAGCCATGCAGTAAATATGGTAACCATAAATGCCCGTTGGGTCATTTCAAATGTATGCGGCAGCAGGATATAGAGCATATCCGCAATCTCGTTTTCAATTTACTTCCATAGGATTATTCTATTCAATAAAAAAAGCTGTTCCGGGTGAAACAGCTTTTTAAAATTATGGATAGAACTTTATAAAGTCTTCAAAACATCATTCATGCTTCTAACCGCATCAGCACTCTTATTGAACAGCGCCTGCTCTTCATTATTCAGTTTATAATCCACTATGCTTTCCCATCCATTCTTTCCAATGGTTACAGGAACACCAAGACAAATATCTTTTTGTCCATATTCACCATCCAATGATACGCAACAGCTGAACAGTCGTTTTTCATCACGAACAATGCTTTCTACCAATGCAGCTCCTGCAGCGCCAGGTGCATACCATGCAGATGTTCCGATCAGCTTGGTAAGGGTAGCTCCACCCACCATGGTATCGGCAACAATTTTTTTCTGTGTTTCCTCATCAAGGAACTGTGATACAGGAACACTGTTCCATGTTGCATAACGGATCAAAGGGATCATAGTGGTATCGCCATGGCCACCGATCACGATCGCATTAAGGTCATTGGGTGAACAGTTCAATGCCTTGCTCAGATAGCATTTGAACCTTGCACTATCCAGTGCGCCACCCATACCAATGATCCTGTTTTTGGGAAGTCCTGTGCTTTGCAGGGCCAGGTAGGTCATGGTATCCATTGGATTGCTGATCACGATAAGGATCGCATTAGGAGAATGTTTCAGGATATTTTCTGCAACACCTTTTACAATACCTGCATTGGTGCCGATCAATTCTTCACGGGTCATGCCTGGTTTGCGTGGAAGACCGGATGTGATCACAACCACATCACTTCCCGCGGTTTTGGAATAATCATTTGTACTCCCGGTGATACGGGTATCGAAGCCCAGCAATGCTGCTGTCTGCGTCATATCAAGTGCTTTTCCTTCAGCAAGACCTTCTTTAATGTCAAGCAGTACCAGTTCTTCAGCCAGTTCTTTACGGGCGATATTGTCGGCACAGGTAGCTCCAACGGCCCCGGCACCTACTACGGTTACTTTCATTGATGAATAAATTATGAGATGAAGAAATATTTGCCACGCAAAGGTAGCACGGAATCGTTGTACCCTTATGATTTTTAATTTCTAAAAAAGTGTAATGGGTTACCCTAATGCGATTTGAAAGCCTTCACCATTGCCGATGTTTTTACATTGCCTTCAAAAGTGGTCACCAGGTTTCCTTTCCTGTCGTACAGTGCCAGGTAAGGCAGGTTCCTGATACGATAAAACGGGGGTAATAAAAATTTGTCATCCCTTCCTACTGTAATATTATCATATCGCTGTAACTGGTAATAGGTCGAAAATGATTTGATCTCTTCCTCCGGTTGGTAAGTGGCCAGTATGATCTGGTATTTATCCAGCTCTTTATAATCGCGGATCATGTCATCCATCTGTGCTTTACAGTGAGGGCATTCGGGGCTGAAATACATCACTATGGTAGGCTGGTTATGAAGGTCTTTACTGGTAAACTGTGTTTTATCCAGCAGGGTAAGCATGATGGGCGGCCATCCCGGTGTTTTCTTATAAGGAGGCGTGGTATCTCTCTGCGCTGTTGCCGATAAACCAAAGCAGATGAATAGGGCAATGATCCAGTACTTCACATCAAAGGTTTTTCCAAATATAAAAGAATTTAGACCTTGCCACACAGCCAGTTGTGTAAAATGTTTGAACGCAGCCAATTTTCCTTTAGTTTTGCTGCCGCAAAATGTTCCGGTACAACTACCGGCTTAAACCCAGAATTCATATGGCAACGACAGCAGATATCTCCAGGGGAATGATCCTGAAATTAGACAACAGCCTTTATACCGTAATTGAATTTGGCCAGAACAAGACCGCACGTGCAGCGGCAAAAGTTTGGGCTAAACTGAAAGGATTGGATAATGGAAGATCGATTGAACAAACCTGGAACTCAGGTGAAACCATTTACCCGGTAAGGGTTGAAAGAAAGCCTTTCCAGTTCCTGTATAAAGATGATACCGGGTACAATTTTATGGACAATGAAACCTTTGAACAGGTTGCCCTTCCTGAAACCATGAT
>JAEWIW010000324.1 GCA_023386855.1 Bacteroidota bacterium
GTTCATTGTTTACATGGTGATCCGTGTGAAAGGAATTGCGAAAAGGTTTTCACTGAGCCAGGGTTTTCAATATGATAGGATCAATACGAAACTGATCCTTCAGCAATCTTCCCCGCTGATCTTTCAACATGCCATCAGCATCATGAGCTGGGAATTTTTTTATATCCTGATTGAACATAAGGGGGAGAAAAGTCTTGCCATTTCCAATACCATGCGCAACATCTTTGGTTTCTTTGGTGTATTCACATGGGCCTTTGCTGCCACCAGTAATACGATGGTCAGTAATATTATTGGCCAGGGAAGAAAAGAAGAGGTACAAAAACTGATCGTAAAAATTGTGAAATTAAGTACCGGCCTGGCTTCCATTATAGCACTCATCCTGGTAATGTTCCCTCAGGTATTTCTGTCCATTTACGGGCAAGACCATTCCTTTATTAAAGATGCCATTCCAGTGGTAAGAGTGGTGGCCAGCGCGCTGGTGCTGATGTCGTTCTCAACGGTATGGCTTAATGCAGTAACAGCAACGGGTAACAGCAGGATCAACCTGGGTATTGAAGCTATAGCTATTACCTTTTACGCCGTTTACGTTTACCTTGTCCTTGAGGTATGGGGTCTTTCCATTACTTATGGCTGGATGTCGGAATGGATATACTGGTCAGTGATGTTTATTCTTAGCTACAGTTATATCAAAAGCGGGAGATGGAAAAAGAAGCAGATATAAAAAAGCAGGGATGAAAGCGATCGGTATTGACCTGCATTCATCCCTGCATATATTGAATTAATTATTTCCAAAGATTATTTGGGTACTTTCCTTCTTCTACCAATTGATTCAGCTTCTGCTGAACATCGGGAGCATCTTCTTTATAGGTAACGCCAAACCATTGTGCTGAAGTAGGGATCACGCGGATCTCACCAGCACCTTCATGAATGAACTGGTCGGCGACAATGGGTATAAAGAATTCTGCTTTGGGATTGGAAATATTCTTATCAAGGAATTCATTGAACTGCTCCTGTGAATAAGGGAAGATGGAAGGATCGAAGCACCAGAAATTCATAGACACCTGTGCGTTAAGTGGAAGTTCTTTTGGCTCCTGGTCATCATCACAAACGATCTTGCCATCCTTTAAAGATATGTTCAGGCGCTCGGCGATAGATTGAAGATTATTATTTTCATCCACCTGGCATACACCCCTGTTCACGGTACCATTATCAGACAATGTTTTCAGTAACTCGTAACCAATAATGGAATAAAGATGATCAGAAACATCCTTAGTAAGAAACTGGTAAGCCTTTTCAAATGCATCATGACCATAGAAGTCATCAGCATTGATCACGGCAAAAGGTTCTTTCACTTTATCCTTTGCACACAATACGGCATGAGCGGTTCCCCATGGCTTGGTTCTTCCTTCAGGCACCTGGCGGCCATCCATGAAGGCATCCAGTTCCTGGTGAACATAATCCATTTCAATTTTACCATTCAGTTTGGGTTCAAAGATCTCCCTGAAATCATCTTCAAATTCTTTCCTGATAATAAAAACTACTTTCTTGAAACCCGCGCGGATAGCATCATAGATAGAATATTCGAGAATGGTTTCGCCACTTGGACCGAAAGACTGGATCTGCTTCATACTTCCATAGCGAGAGGCCATGCCGGCTGCTAATATCAACAGAGTTGGTTGCATTATTGTGTTTAATTTTGATTGCAAATATAAATGATGTTACATACCAATGCCAGTTAATATCAATTCAATAGTAGAACTGGCCAATGCCCGTTTGCAAAAATTACACCACCCAATATTTATGGAGAAGAATGTTGGCTTTGACATTCTCCGGCTTGATACCATTCACCCGGTCATTGCTGGCAATAAATTCTTCAAATTAAAATATTCCCTTGAGGATACGATATTAAAACATTACAAAGGAATCATTACATCGGGTGGCGCATGGTCGAACCACCTGGTAGCCTGCGCTGCAGCGTGCAGGGCATTAGGATTAAAATCGAAAGCAATTATCAGGGGTGAAAAACCGGCCATATTATCGGGAAGCCTAAGAGATGTTGTAAACATGGGAATGGAACTTGAATTTGTTTCAAGAGCAGCATTCCATTCCTTTAATGAAAGCTTACAAAATGATGAGCATGGCGACTATTACCCTGTTCCAATGGGAGGCCATTCCATCGAAGGCATTAAGGGTGCTTCAGAAATAATGGAGCTAATTCCCCAACAACACTACGACATAGTTTGTTGTTCCATAGGAACCGGAACAATGATGGCCGGGCTGCTAAAAAAAGCTAATATTCCTGTAATGGGTTTTTCTGCCCTTAAGACCCCGGATACAGTGAATAATGAGATTGAAATATTGATGCAAAATTTTTCGGAAAACAGGAATTACACTATTCAATATGATTTTCATTTTGGCGGCTTTGGAAAAACTACCCCTGGACTTTTACAATTCATGAATGATTTTCATCAAACCACTGGTGTTCCTACCGATATCGTATACACGGGAAAGATGATGTATGGCCTGGTGCAGCTGGTACAACAGGGATACTTTAGTGAAGGTACGCGCATCTGTGCTATCCATAGCGGTGGCCTGCAGGGCAACAGATCCGTTAAAACCGGGACACTCTTGTTCTAGGATGATCTTTCTGAGGTCCCTGCCTGTATATTTGCACCATCAAAAACGGTTCTAAAATTACCTGATCAATATGCGGCTCCTGTGTTGTTTTCTGATGATTATGCTTCTTAGTGTAACCTCTTCCAGGGTTATGGCACAGGATACCCTGCCCAATTTTTCCGTAACCACCAAGGGGAATAACAGGGTAATCGTGAGCTGGACCAACAACTACCGCTATGTAAGCCAGATCAGCATCCAGCGCTCCATGGACAGCCTGAAGAATTTCTCAACCATACTTACCGTTCCGGATCCTTCGGTACCACAAAATGGTTTCGTGGACAGCAAGGGACCCAATACTAATTTGTATTACCGTCTTTTCATTGTGCTGGACAGCGGGAAATATGTATTCAGCAAATCAAGGAAACCCATATGGGATACGGCTTCACAGAAACTGGCAACAACGGACGCCATGCCGGTGAACGGAAGCAGGCAGGTTATTGTATCCGGTGATTTGTCCAAATCAGATAACACCGAGATCAAAAAGAAAACGACAGCTCCTCCTCCTGCAACTGTAGCACCGGAACCTGAAAAATATTTTATACTGGTAAAGAAAGACAGTATCCTGGGCAGTATTCCACAGGGCCAGTACAGGAAGTTCAGGGATTCGGTAGTGAATAAAACCAAAGACACGATTTTGTTCAAGACGGTGGATACCATCCAGATCAAGCCATTCATTCCACGTGAAGTGTATCGCCCTTCAAGATTTGTTTATACCGAAAGGGATGGAAATATTGCCATCAGTTTACCAGATGCTGCAGCAAAGAAATACCATATCAAATTTTTTGAAGATAACCTTGAACCACTTTTTGAAGTGAAAAAGATAAGAGAACCTTACCTGCTGCTCGATAAGGTTAACTTCCAGCACTCGGGATGGTTTCGCTTTGAATTGTATGAAGGAACCAGGCTGGTGGAAAAACACCGCTTCCTGATACCTAAAGAATTTTAAGATAAGCGGGTTTCCTGTATTGCGGTTAGGTCTACAT
>JAEWIW010000352.1 GCA_023386855.1 Bacteroidota bacterium
CTGTAATGGTCAGTGCTGTTTCGATAGATTTGGGGTAATGCGTAAGGATCTGGCTTTCTATCCTGTCTTTAAGCGGTGTTACTATTGAACCCCTGTTAGTATAATCTTCAGGATTGGCAGTGAATACAAAAAGTATGTCCAATGGCATCCGGAGTTTAAATCCACGGATCTGCACATCGCCTTCTTCGAGGATATTAAATAAAGCCACCTGTATTCTTGCCTGTAAATCGGGAATTTCGTTGATGACAAAGATGCCACGGTTACTTCTTGGAATGATGCCATAATGGATTACCAGTTCATCAGCAAAGCTTAGTTTAAGATTGGCTGCCTTAATAGGATCAATGTCACCGATAAGGTCGGCAACACTAACATCGGGTGTTGCCAGCTTTTCTCCATAACGTTGTGAACGGTGAACCCATTCAATTGGAGTCTGGTCGCCATGTTCTTTAATGATTCTGCGACCATAAGGTGAAATAGGATCTAAAGGATCATCATTGACTTCACTGCCTTCGATGATGGGCATGAACTCATCGAGCAATTCGGTCATCTGCCTTGCCATCCTTGTTTTAGCCTGTCCTCTCAAGCCAAGAAATAAAATATTATGTTGTGATAGCAATGCGCGTTCTACATCGGGAATAACGGAATCTTCATAACCTATGATGCCGCTGAAGCTGCTTTGATTATCCCTTAATTTCTTTATGAGGTTCCCGCGAATTTCTTCTTTTACTGTTCTGTGCACATAACCCGACTTTCTCAATTCGCCGAGTGTTTTGATATGCTGAATGTCCATATTGTTGGTTAAAGTATTTGGTCTTGTGATTAATAAACTGTCTTTCTTTTCCCGTTCTCAAAATCCCTGAATATAAATGCCCCGAGCCTGTCGAGCGAAGCAAAGAATGCCTTGCCGTTATTGGTTTCGGTGAATTCCTGGACGAATCGCTGGAGATAGGGATCTGTTGCGATCATGAAGGTGGTAATAGGTATCTTCAGTTTTTTACATTGAGCGGCAAGGTTCAGGCACCGGCTGGTGATCTTCCTGTCTAACCCGAAACTGTTCTTATAATACTGTTTACCAATCTTAAGACAGGTGGGTTTTCCATCAGTGATCATGAAGATCTGCTTATTTGGATTTTTCCTTCTTCTTAAAATATCCATTGCCATTTCAAGCCCTGCAACCGTATTGGTGTGAAACGGCCCTACCTGCAGGTAAGGAAGATCCTTGATCTCTACAGGCCAGGCATCATTGCCAAAGACCACTATATCCAATGTATCCTTGGGATATTTTGTAGTGATCAGTTCACTCAGGGCCATGGCCACTTTTTTTGCAGGCGTGATCCTGTCTTCCCCATACAATATCATCGAGTGTGATATATCGATCATCAGCACCGTAGATGTCTGCGTTTTGTAGTCGGTTTCCCTGATGGCCAGGTCATCTTCCTGCATGCTGAAACTATCAATACCATGATTGATCTGCGCATTGAGTATGGATGCGGTAAAATCGATCTGCTCAAGGGTATCTCCAAACTGGAATGGTCGGGTTTCAGGATTGATCTCATCTCCCTGCCCGGGCTTAAAGGTATGGTGGTCGCCCTGCCTGGTCTTTTTCAGTTTACCAAAGATCTCCTCCAGTGATTTTTTACGGATGCCCTGTTCGGTTTTACTGGTAATAGTGATCAGACCGGTTACCTGGTTCTCCTGGATATATCCTTTTTCTTTCAGCTCTTCAATGAAATCGCCCATGCCATATTCATCGTTGGTGAGTTCATATTCTTTATCCAGCTGGTTCATCCAGTTTAAGGCTTCGCTGATATCGCCGCTGGTATAGGTCAGCAGTTCCATAAACAGGTCGAGTAAGGTTTCAAATGTTGACTTCCCTTCACCCCGCGGATCATACTTTGAAAATTGAAATCCTTTCATGTATTGTAAGTTCGTACAATAATTCTTAATAAAAAAAATCCCGCAACCTTCATTGCGGGATTAAGTGTTAAAAGCTTACCGTTACTATTTTCTTACTGCTGTTTCTATTTTGGAGAACTGTCTTTACCAGGACTGTTCAGCGTTGCAGGCGCTTCACTATGTGCTCCCGGCTGGTGTTGCTGCTCCAGTTGCGCAATCTGCATCAGCATCTGGTAACAGGTTGCGATATCATAGGCAAAAGTGTACAGGTTTTCCGGTAATGCTCCACCCTTGTTATTGATCAGGGCCATCGCCTGCATGGCGAGTTGCTCACTGGTCATGGGTTCACCCGAAAGGCTCCTGTAATATGCCATCTGCTGCTCAAGATCTTTCTTGAGTGACCGCTTCACTTTATCAGCCAGCGCAAGATCCTCCGATAAGTAAGCCGCTTCAAGGAAATCAAGGCTAACACTATTGTGGAAGTTGCCCCTGTTGGAAGTCATACCATAAGGCATATTTTCCTCCAGCACAGACTGGTCATATTTGTTCAGGATCTTTCTTGCAGAATCTTTCTTGTTATAAGCAACAAGGCTCTTGGCAAGTGTGGCATGTGTTAAACGAATGCTGTTCAGGTGACGACGATTCTCTTCATCATAATAAACGCCTTTATGGTTTGCATTTCCATAGGCAAATTTTTCCATGATGGTTTTGAAAGAACGGTCGTTATCAACACCAGGGTTCTCGATAGGAGCAAGCCTGTAAGTCATACCTTCCATACGAAGATATTTGTCAAGTCCCAATGACCTTAATTCCGCAGTTGATGTAAAATAGATCGGCCTCTTGAATTTATTGGCGGCGATCACTGCAAGGAGTGCCAGGTCATTTTTCTGGATATAATTTTTCTGTATATCCAGCTTAACAGTGCTAACGATGGAATCGCCGGGATTCAACGAG
>JAEWIW010000402.1 GCA_023386855.1 Bacteroidota bacterium
TGCTTTTTACTTAAGCGTTCTGTAATGCCTTCTGTTGTAAGCCGGGCCAGCTGACTGGCTCCATCACCACGCTGACCTGCACCATGAACAAAAATTAAAAGAGGATATTTTATTCCTGATTCTTTATAATGAACAGGCAGGGCTTCATAGTAGCCCCCGATATTTTTATTGATACTTTTCGTTATTGCGGTAAATACAGGTGGTTCTGTTTCGGTATAGGTTTTCCTATCCTGTGGCAATTGGGCCTGCTGTTGTGAATGCGGAGTTAGGGTTTGTTCATTTTTTGAACAGGATGCAAAAATCAAGACCATTGCCAATGTATACGCTGCCTTCATACCCAACTTTTGCAGGTATAGTAAAAAAAATTATGCCGCAGATTATTTATAAGTATAAAGTCCTGAAAGCCTTGCCAATATGTTGAGACACATCTGTTGCTGAAATAGATTCTTCGGAAGAAAATTCAACAGCTTTTTCCGCCGCTGTTCCATGGAGGTAACAACCAAGTATAGCCGAAGCTTCAGCACTATAACCATTAGCCATAAGCGCAGTGATCATTCCTGTTAAAGTATCTCCTGTACCGCCTTTGGCCAGGCCCGGGTTCCCGCTGGAATTAAAATAGGTCATACCACCGGGCGTGGTGATGCAGGTATATCTTCCCTTAAGAACAATTACGCAATTAAATTCCCTGGCTTTCCGGATTGCCTGTTCTATCCGTTCAAAATCATTTGTCACTTTTCCAAAAAGCCTTTCCATTTCTTTGGGATGCGGGGTAATGATCAATGAGCCCTGGTGCTTTTCCAACAGGCCTGGATTCATCGATATCATATTCAGGGCATCTGCATCCAGCACCAGTTTTCCGGTGTAGGAGGAGATAATTTTTTCCAGCATTTTGGCTGTTAAGGGTGCTGTTCCCAAACCGGGACCAATGCCAATGGCATTGTATTTCCCTGTATCAAAATCTGCATCATCTATATAATGTTCATTGCCCGAAACCATTACCATGGCTTCAGGACAGGCCGATTGTAAAATTTCATAACCGCATTTGGGAATATACATGGTAAGCAAGCCGGTTCCCGTATGAACACAGGCCCTGGCGGCAAGTAAAGCGGCGCCTATTTTTCCATAGCTACCGCAAACCAGCAGGGAATGACCAAAATTTCCTTTATGCGAAAATTTTTTGCGGGGCTGGAAGATCTCTTTTGCCAGTCCCTGTTCTACCAAAACATATTGTTGCTTAAGATCAGCAAGGAAAGCCGGGTCAAGCCCAATATCCAGGACGATAACTTCACCGGTAAAAGCTTCGTTCTCTGCCACCAGGAATGCAGGCTTCAGGCATTGGAAACTAATGGTAAAACCTGCGCGGATAATATTGTTCCCACGGGAACTGCGATCAATGAATAAGCCGCTTGGAATATCTACGGAAACAACGGGAAGCCCTGATGCATTAATATGTTCCACCAGTTGGCTGGAAAGCCCGTCGAGCGGGCGATTAAGACCAGAGCCATACAAAGCGTCAATGATTATAGAGGGAGCGTCCGGTTCCGGAAAATTTTCTGTCCTGGAAATGAACTTTATTTCTATCCCCATGGTATGGAGCCTTTGAAGGTTATGCTGGAAATCTTCTGAGCCAAGATGACCAAATTCCAGGATGTAAACATTCACTTTATAATCGTGAAGACTGAGCATACGGGCAATGGCTAAACCATCGCCACCATTGTTTCCTTTTCCACAAAAAATATGAAACAGGGTAGAAGAGGGATATTTTTCCATCAACCATGCTGTACAGGCACCTGCTGCTTTTTCCATCAGGTCAAGGGAGCTGATGGGCAGATGATTTATGGTAAACTGGTCCCATGCTCTAACCTGTGCTCCATTCAATATTTGCATACTGAAAAATAGTAAGAACAATTGAGAATTTGCAGCGACTGGTATTAATTGGAACTGCTACCGTAGCGGCTTGCTGTAGGCGTTGAATTGGATTCCACCATAACGCGGTGATCCACTTCATCATCTTCACCTTTTGCATCATAATTTCCAAAAAGCTGCGCCAGCTGCTTGGATTTATACACCATCTTGGAGTCGTTATTACACAACGCAATGATGGTGGTATTCTCATCGGGAAGACGGTAAAAAGCGGTCCTGTTTCCGTGCCACCAGCCGTTATGATAAATGATCTTTTTATTATTGGGATATTGCTGGAGTCGCCATCCCAGCCCATAATTGTTGATCCCTTTCTTTTCATTGCTATAGCCGGTGTAGGCTGCCTCAAGGGTTTCAGGACGGAACAGCATTCCACCCCTCAGGGCCTGGTCCCATTTCAGCAGGTCTCTAACCGTACTGTACACATTCTTGTCACCATACACCAGGTCGAGGTAATCAAAAGCATATTCCCTTCCACTATAAAAATAGGAACTCAGCGAACGGGCACTGTCTGAAGGGGTGAACACATAAGTGTCATTCATCTTCAGGGGATCGAAAAATGTCAGTCGCATAAATTCAGCAAAATGCTGCCCGGTCACTTTTTCCACCATCAATGCCAGCAGGGCATAATTTGTATTGGAATAACTGAACCTTCGGTCGGGGGCGCCTATCTGGATTTCCTTATGGCGCTGAACAATAAAATCAAAAACGTCCTGGTTGGTAATGAACTTCTGGCGGTCCCATCCCAGCTGTTCCATATAGTGAACATAATTAGGTATACCACTGCGATGGTTTAAAAGGCATTTTACCGTTACGTCTTTAAGTGGGAAACCTGGTAAATATTCTGCAACAGGGTGATCGATATTGATGCGGCCTTCTTCCCATAGTTTTAAAACAGCCATTGCTGTAAAGGTTTTAGAAACGGAGGCAAGGTGAAAGGCTGTATTGGGCGTGATGCTGTCAACTTTCCTGCGGGGATCCCTGAAACCAGCATATTCTTCAAAAATGACCTGGCCATTTTTAGCCACCAAAAAACTGCCGTTGAATCGGCCACGACCAAAAGCGTTCTGGTAAAAATCCTCCACGAGCTTCTTATAATGATCCAGTTCCGCACTGGGAATAGACTGAACACTGGCTGTCTGAACCACTGGAACCGGGGCTTCCTGTTTGTCTTTTTCCTGGTTCTTACAACCGAATAATACCAGAAAGGGCAACCATTTTAAATTGTATTTCAACAGCTTTCAATTAAAGGTTATTGGACAAAAGTATAAAAATGAATTTTTCAATTGGCCTATATTTGCAAATCCTGTACCTAAAACGTCGCAAAACAAGCTGAAATATATGAGTGAGAAAAAAAACACCAGCTATCCAAAAGAAAAGATAAATATTCTACTACTGGAGAACATCAGTGAGAAAGCGGTGAACTTTTTTAAGGATGCTGGATACTTTTCGGTAAGGAAACTTACCGGTGCACTTTCGGAGGAAGAATTGATCCGTGAGATCGGGGAGGTTCACCTGTTGGGAATACGTTCCAAGACCAAGGTAACTGCCAAGGTACTGGAAGCGGCAAAAAAGCTCCAGGCCATTGGTTGTTATTGTATTGGTGTGAACCAGGTTGACCTGGCCACGGCCACTAAAAAAGGCGTAGTGGTTTTTAATGCACCTTATTCCAATACCAGGTCGGTAGCGGAACTTGTAATAGCAGCATCCATTATGCTGATCCGGAGGATTCCCGACAAGAATAAATCGGCGCATGAAGGAACCTGGCTCAAGGAAGCTAAGGGAAGTTATGAACTGCGTGGTAAAACACTGGGTATTATAGGTTATGGAAATATCGGTACGCAGGTCAGCATCCTGGCCGAAGCCCTTGGCATGAAAGTGCTGTTTTATGATGTGGTTACCCGATTGCCGCTGGGCAATGCTGAATCGAGGAAAAGTTTGAAGGAAGTAATGAGCCAGTCGGATGTGATCACCTTACATGTGCCGGAAACCGCCAGCACCAAGAACATGATCAACAAAACCACCCTGAAATATGCCAAGCCCGGTTCTATCCTGATCAACTATGCGAGGGGAGAAGTGGTGGATATTGATGCGCTGGCCAAAGCCATTAAAGATAAACTGATCTCCGGGGCTGCCATTGATGTTTTCCCATGGGAGCCAGAAAAAAACGGCGATCAATTCACTACGCCATTACAGGGACTTCCTAACGTGATCCTTACCCCGCATATCGGCGGAAGCACCGAGGAAGCACAGGAAAATATTGGGGAGGATGTCAGCAATAAGCTGTTCAATTACCTTGAAACCGGTGTTACTATTGGATCGCATACGATTCCGCCATTAAGCCTGCCACCATTGGAAGGCACCCACCGGATACTGCATATTCACCGGAATGTTCCCGGGGTTTTATCGGCCATCAATACGCAGCTTTCCAATAACAATATCAACATCCTGGCCCAAAACCTCAAAACCAACGAGGAGATAGGTTACGTGGTACTGGATGTAGATAAAAAACTTTCCAATAAAGCATTCCAGTTATTAAAGGAAGTAAAGGATACCATCAAGGTTCGACTGCTTTATTAATCTCCAGCTTTTTTCCTTCCGGTTAACCACCGGAAGGGAACTTTATAAAAGGCTTTGGTTTCTTTTATAATGTTGCGGGGCTCAATGCCAATATGTTTTTTCAGCAGCACCATCATTACGATAAGCAATAGCATATACACGCAGGCCAATGCTATGGCTCCCCCAATACCGCCAAAGCCGGTAATGAAAACCAGGTGCAGCACCAGTGACACGATGAAAAAAAGAAGGTTCACCCTGAAATTGAGCTGGGGTTTTCCAATAGCATCCATCACTGATCCGAACTGGTAACTGATTGGGCGAACCCAACCAAAAACCAGGGCCAGTTGAAGGAGAGGAGCTGCAGGATAATAATCTTTTCCCCCGATAATCATTAATACCAGTTTGGGCATTAACAGTATTACCAGGGAAATAGGTAACATGATGGCCAGTATGGAACCCGCCATTCGTTCAAAATAATATTTTACTTTCTCCAGGCCATGATCCTCCACGGCTTCCACATTTTTCGGGTAGGACACATCAGCTGCAGCAAGAGAGGGAACATCCATCATATTATTGATCCTTCCTACAACATTGTAATAAGCAACATACATTTTGCTGGTTACGGGATCAAGCAACATGGCAGAAAGCGTTTGATCAAAACTCCTGCCTGCCTGCGAAAACAGGTTAGTGCCAAACGTGTATTTCCCGTAATGTGCCATATGAAGGAACAATTTCGGGCTAAAGCGAAAATGTTTTTGCTGGTGCGGCCTTGCAAAAGCATAGATCATCAGGGTGCCCAAAATAGTTCCTAATATCTGGAGCAGGAGAATATTCCCGAGAAGAAAATAATTCGGGAAAAAGCTCAGTACTACAACGCCAAGAAAAAATATAAACTGTCGTGAAAAATTCGCCTTGAAGATCTCAGCAAATTTAAATTTGGACTGCAATATCATTTCAAAATGACTGAAAAAAATATTGACCAGTATGATTATAATACCACCAGGTATCAATTCATTCAACGGTTCTGATTGAAGCCAGCGTGATAAGGGTTTTCCTAAAGTGAACAGCAGAATAGAAACCGAAACAGAAAAAATAAGGTTAAGGATGAAAGAAGATGATTCCACTTCATTCTTTCTTGCTGCATACTGTGGCATGGAAAAAAACTTGATCGCCGGGTTCCTCAGTAACCCATTCTTGGCACTGTCGATCAATGATAGTACCACGATGAACAATGCCCAATGGGCAAAGGTTTTAGGATCGAAACTGTGCGCCATTACGATGTATGAAATGGCACCGAAAAAAAACAGGGAGAACCTTTGAAGGAAGGTATAGAACAGGGAATGTATCCAGAAAGAGGAAGAGAAAATTTTCAACAACAAATCTTTGGGTAAAAGTAGAAGTTTCCTTTAAATACTGAAATACGCTAGTTGATCATTTATTATCTTCATAAACATCAATCGTCGCTTATGAAGTCGCTGTCCAAAAATAATCGCTTTTCGCTTGCCCTGCCAGGATTATATGAAGAACACAAGGAAGATTATTATGTTCTTTCCGGTGATGTTGGAGGAACAAAAACCAACCTTGCTATTTGTTCCGTAACTCATACAGGGTTGAAAGAAGTGGCCACTGCCAGTTATGCATCGCGCGATTTTGGTG
>JAEWIW010000404.1 GCA_023386855.1 Bacteroidota bacterium
GAATAAAAGCGTGATCAGGATGGAATAATCCATGTTCCTCCTGAATTCATTCCTGTAATTCAGCAGTGAACCCAATGCATTCTGTGTCGAAAAGAAAACCCATAACTGGGGGTCAACACGGCCTTTATAATTAGCGGTGTCATTTGAGGCAATCATCCTTGCCGCATCTCTTGTCCTGGTGTACCAGTTCTTGTTATAAATAAAAGTTCCTACCGGTATACCAATCGCTGCATACACGATGGGTACCTTCCAGTACTTTTTATTATATACCTGGCCCCAACCGGGTATGATGGCCGACCGGATAGCAGCCTTCCTGGGACTGTGTTTTTCTTTAACGGATGTATCCTTTGATATAAGGGGAGTGGAAAGAGTATCTGCAACAAGGGTATCCTGCTGTGTAATTTTTACCTGGCCAGTAGTGTCAACAATCACTGCATCGCGATAACGTGTCGAATCCTTGTTGGGAATTGTATCCTGTGCCTTCACCTGCAGGAGGGAAAACAAGGCGGACAGGAAAACAATTAATTTAATCGGATTCATTGTATGCATTCACTGGTTGAAGATTCTTAATTCCTGTTGAAGCTCCTGCTATCCTGCATTTACCCCTATCTGTTCAAGAATTTTATTCAGGTCCTGGATCGAAAAGTATTCGATAGCAATGGAACCGTGACCATTCTTATTATAATTCAGCTTTACCTTGGTGCTGAAATGAGAAGCCAGGTTGTCTTCGATCTTTTTATAGGCCGGAGGAAGTGCAGGCTTTACGGTCTCTTTAGCTGCTCCTCCTGATTTATACAATTTGCGAACCAGTTCTTCGGTTTGCCGAACCGACAGATTCCTGTTTTTGATCTCATTATAAATATACAGTTGCCTGTCGATGGTATCTACGTTCACCAGTGCCCTGGCATGGCCCATGCTGATTTCGCCCTTTCTTACGGCTACCTGTATATCGGGGGGTAGCTTGAGCAAACGGATATAGTTGGCCACCGTACTTCTTTCCTTACCCATTCTTTCGGCCACTTCTTCCTGGGTATGGTTGAGTTCTTCCATCATCCGCTTATAACTTAAAGCGATCTCCATGGCATTAAGGTCTTCTCTCTGCAGGTTTTCCAACAAGGCCAGCTCAAGCAATTGCTGGTCGTCGGCCTGGCGGATATAGGCTGGCACATCTTTAAGTCCTGCGATCTTTGATGCTCTCCATCTTCTTTCTCCCGAGATCAACCTGTATTTACCTGTAGGCAGTTTTGAAACAGTAATGGGTTGAACAAGGTCGTGCATTTTAAGTGATGCTGCCAGTTCCTGTAAAGCCTGTTCGTCAAAATCCCTCCTGGGCTGTTTTGGATTGGGTTCAATATCGCTAACAGGGATCCGTTGTATGGTTGTAACGGCTTCCACAACGTTATTCTTTAAATGGCCCTGGCTTGTCTTGAGATCTGAATCAATACTCTGTAAAAGGGAACGTATCCCTTTTCCTAGCGCGTCTTTATTTTGTTTGGGTGCTGACATCTGGATGTTTATTGGAATGCTGAATGCAACAGGGTTCCGGTGATTACAGGCATGGATACCCCGAACTACTCAAGGATCCTGTCTTCCTGTGAAATTTTTGTTTTATTGTTCTTCTGGAGAATCTCTTTGGCAAGGTTCAGGTAATTCACTGAACCTTTACTGAGCGCATCATAAAGGATCACTGGTTTTCCAACACTGGGTGCCTCGCTGATACGGGTATTACGATGGATGATGGTATTGAATACGAGTTCATCAAAATGTTTCCTCACTTCACTTACCACCTGGTTGCATAGCCTCAGTCGGCCGTCATACATGGTCATTAAAATACCTTCAATTTCGAGGTCCGTATTCAGCCTGCTTTGAACGATCTTGATGGTATTCAGTAATTTTCCCAATCCTTCAAGGGCGAAGAATTCTGTCTGAACAGGTACGATCACGGAATCGGCACCGGTAAGCGCGTTCACTGTAATCAGTCCAAGGGATGGTGAGCAGTCGATGATCACGAACTCGTATTCATCCTTGATGGGTTCAAGGATGTTTTTAAGTACGCTTTCCCTGTTAGGATAATTGATCATTTCAATTTCTGCCCCTACCAGGTCGATATGAGAAGGAACAACGTCAAGATTAGGGATTTCGGTTTTCAGGATAACGTCTTTTACCGGTGTTGCATTGACCATGCAATCGTACAGGCTCTGCTGTATATTGTGCAGGTCGAACCCAACGCCGGTGGTACTATTGGCCTGTGGATCAGCATCAACAAGCAGTGTACGGAATTCCAGCACAGCAAGGCTTGCAGCCAGGTTGATCGCTGATGTTGTTTTTCCTACCCCTCCTTTTTGATTTGCCACGCCTATAACTCTAGCCATATTCTGTTTCCGCGGTTGCGGGTGTTTATTGTTGAATTGTTAGAAATCTTTGTTTAGAGGTTTACCTTTTGCCCGATACCTAATAGCATTAATTCAGCACCGGCATTCCTGAACTCATTGATCGCTTTCTCATGGTCAATGCGAATGAACCCAAAAGTGTCGTAATGTACCCCCACTATTTTTTTGCACTGGATCATTTCACAACACTTTATGGCGTCGGCAGTGTTCATGGTAAAATTGTCGCCAATCGGCAATACCGCAAAATTTAGTTTTGCCCATGCAGGGATAAGCTGCATGTCAAGGGTCAGCGATGTGTCGCCGGCATAATAAAAATTGCCCTCTTTGCTGGTAATCACAAATCCCATCGGATTTCCACCATAAGAACCATCCGGAAGGCTGGAAGAATGGTGCGCCACCACGCATTTAACGCTGAATTCGCCAAAATGTTTGCTTCCTCCTGTATTCATAGGATGGGTATTGGTTACTCCCTGCTGGTTAAGCCATTCGTGGATCTCAAAATTGGTGACCACCATGGCCCCGGTTTGCTGTGCAATGCTTACGCAATCGGCAATATGGTCGGAATGACCATGGGATACCAGGATATAGTCGGCCTCCAGTTCTTCCACCTTCACTACCTTGCTGGCCAATTCATTATACGTGATAAACGGATCAAACAGGAGTTTTTTTCCTCCAATCTCAACCAAAAAACAGGAATGTCCGTAATAGGTAAAATTCATGGTATTTTATTTATCATGTAACTTTCCACATTGCAGCGGGCTGCAAAAATACATTTTCACCTTAAGATTTCTCATTCAATTGAAGAATACCCGTTAATATGTCGATAAACAATGAATACCTGGTGATTTCGGGAACCAACAGGAAAGGAAGTAATTCAATGAAGATCGCCAGGCTCTACCAGTCGTACCTGCAGGAATTGGGAATTGAGGCGGAGGTTACAGGGCTGGAAGACATAGACCTTACCCACCGTAATGATCACTTCATCCGCTTCGAACAGGAGAAACTCCTTCCTGCAAAAAAATATATCATCATTGCACCCGAATATAACGGAAGCATTCCCGGAATTTTAAAACTCATGTTCGACCTGGCCGACTACAGGAAGGTATGGAAGGGTAAAAAAGCTTTGCTGGTAGGCATTTCTACGGGAAGGTCAGGAAATGTCAGGGGGCTGGAACATCTTACTACCATTTTACATTACCTCATGGTGGTGGTACATCCTTCCAAGCTTCCTATTTCGTCCATAGATAAACTGATGAATGGAAACCAGGAAATGCTTGATAAAGGAACACTGGGGGCCATACGGGAACAAATCAGGGATTTCGTTGAATTTTAAAAGCTAAAGAAATTAATTATACATGCGTAATTCACCCTTTCTCTGGATAATCATTTTTATCCTGCTGCTGCTGGATATTTATGTTTTCCAGGTAATAAAAATGTTGGTCGCTCCGCTGCAGCCTGCCATGCGAACAGTAATTGTTTCAACATACTGGGTCGTATCTGTCGCTACACTGCTGTTACTGGTGTTGCTGCCCTTTATTTCCTTTCAAAACTGGAGCAAGGCTGCAAAAATGTACGTGCTTGCTATTGTCATTGGATTGTTCTTCTCAAAGCTGCTGGCATCGCTATTCTTTGCTGTGGATGATCTGCGCAGGGCTGGCGTATGGATCGTTGAACAGCTCGGAAGAAAAAGTACGGTTGCCGAAGGTGATGGGATCACCCGTTCAGTTTTTCTTAGCTGGCTGGGATTGGGACTGGGATCAACTTTGTTTGGATCCTTCGTGTACGGGTTTACCAATAAATATAATTACCAGGTAAAAAAAACTGTGCTTAAGTTCAATAATTTTCCTTCCGCTTTTAAGGGACTGAAAGTGGTTCATATATCGGATATTCATTCCGGCAGTTTCATGGATAAGGCCGCAGTGGAAGATGGCGTGAACAGGATACTTGCACTCAAACCCGACTTAGTGTTGTTTACCGGCGACCTGGTCAATGATCATGCCCACGAGATGGAACCCTATATGGAATTGTTTTCAAGGATCAGGGCTCCTTACGGCGTTTTCAGTACATTGGGCAACCACGATTATGGGCTTTATGCGCTTCCGGCGGGGCTTAGTGCCGCCGAAAGAGAAAAGGAGATAGCAGGGAACGTGGAAAAACTGAAAAAGGTTCATGAACAATTAGGATGGCGCCTGCTGATGAATGAACATGAAATTATATCCAAAGATGGCCAGACTATTGCATTGATCGGGATTGAAAACTGGAGCGGAAAAGGTAATTTCCCAAAGTATGGGAAACTGGACAGGGCTTATGCGGGAACAAGGGAATCCGATTTTAAAATATTGCTGAGTCATGATCCCAGTCACTGGGATGCTGAAGTGACCAGGGATTATAAGGATATTAACCTTATGCTCGCGGGGCATACGCATGGAATGCAGTTTGGGGTTGAGGTTCCGGGATTCAAATGGAGCCCGGTACAATATATGTATAAGGAATGGGCAGGATTATACGAGCAGGACGATCAGAAACTCTATGTAAACAGGGGATTTGGATTCATCGGTTATCCAGGAAGAGTGGGAATTCTTCCCGAGATCACTGTAATTGAATTTGTATAATTATTATCTATGGGTTTAGGGCAGCATAAGTTTCTTATTTACTTGCTTCGAAAAAAAGTCACCCTCATGGTGATCTTAACCCTGCTGTATTCAGGTACAGCCATGGCACAGGAAGATGTACTGGATGAAATATTTAAATCAGGTAATACTACTAAGATCATTGATTCACTGCTCGAAGGATTTGACGATTACCTCGATTCTTTAAACCAGCGCAGAAGTTTTTTTTCTGCCGGTATCACTGCGGGTACTTCACTGTTCAGTTTTGAAGAAAAAAACAATGGTCTTTATGCTACGGAAAGAAAATTTCTTGCTTCACCTTTCATGAGTTATTTCCATCGTTCAGGATTTGGATTAACCGCTTCAACATATATTATTAGCGATGATAAAAAGTTTTATCCTTTCCAGTATGCAATCACTCCATCCTACGATTTAATCAAAAGAAAATACAGTACAGGTGTTTCCTTTACCCGTTACCTGGTAAAAGATTCCCTGAAATTTTATACAACACCCATTCAGCAGGAGGCGTTTGCCTACTTTGCTTTCAAGGATTTATGGATACGCCCGGCAATCAGTGTAGCCTATGGATGGGGATCTGAAACTTCTTATGAAAAAAGAAAACTCAAGATTAAAAAGAACCGGTCGAGGCATTCACGGAATGCAACAGATGTGGTTTTAACCGAAAGAAGGGATGAGTCTCTACATGATCTTTCAGTGATTTTTTCTTTGAAGAAAGATTTCAGTTTTTTTGATGTATTAAATAATAAGGATATGATCAGCCTTACTCCTGTAGTGCTGATCAATTGCGGAACACAGCAATATGGATTTAATAGCAGCTATAGTTTTACAAGAACATCTTCAGTCAAAGCAGCAAGCCTTCCCAGTAATGTTTCCATAACAGACCGTTCTTCTTTCAGTGCTCAAACAGCGGCACTTATCATGCGTGCAAGTTATCTTAGCGGGCGCTTCCTTTTTCAGCCCCAACTTATCATGGATTATTTTATTCCAGGTGAGGAGAAACAATTTAATACCGCTTTTTCCGTTACCGCTGGCGTAAGTTTTTAAGTAATATATGTATTGATCAATTGCCTGTTAATGTTATTTAACGGTTAGCATTTTTATCTGGCATTTATCTTGAAACCATAATTTCAAACCAAAAAAGAATCAACACATGAAAACAAGATCCCTGTTGCTTATCGCATTCGCCCTCGTGATCAGTACTGCTACCTTTGCTCAAGGCTTTCACCTCGGTATCAAAGGTGGAGTAAACCTCAATAAGATCGAAGGAAAATCATTCAAGCAGGAATTCAATCATGGATATAACCTGGGAGGTTTCGCTGAAATTAATTTCAGTCCCAAGCTGGGTATTCAACCAGAGGTTTTGTGGAATCAAACCAACACTAAAACTTCAGATCAGTTCAGCGATATTTATGATGAAGGCACTGCCGAACTGAAAGATGTAAAATTGAATTACCTGACCATTCCTGTTTTGCTGAATTTCAGTCCGAGTAAAACCGTAACCTTCCAGGCCGGTCCTCAATTCGGTATCCTGCTGAACCAGGATAAGGATCTTTTACAGAATGGAAAGGAAGCTTTCAAGTCGGGCGATTTTTCCATGTTGGGTGGAGTGCAATTGAACCTTGGCAGTTTCAAAGTGGGAGGCAGGTATGCCGTTGGATTGAATAACATCAACGATATCGACAACCAGGATGAATGGAAGAGTCGCGCCTGGCAGCTCTATGTTGGATTCAGGCTTTTATAACTGAAATTTTTACTGATCATCATAATTTTAAAAATCCTGGATAAATCGTCCGGGATTTTTTTGTTCTTTATCTTAATCATCAAAAAATAAAAAAGGGGCCTGAAACTTGACCTATATACCGCTGCTCCATAAAAAAGGTTTTTTACCCGGGGCAGGTGTAATATTGTCATAGCTAATAATTGATATGAAAGAGACGAAACTTTTATTCAGACCGGAAGATGAGATGGATTTTTTACCGATCATTCCTTTGAACGAACATGATGGAGAAAACGGGATGGAAGTGGAGGTTCCATCAGAAATTCCGCTTCTGCCACTGAGGAATACGGTTCTTTTTCCCGGGGTAGTGTTACCAATAACAGTGGGAAGAGATAAAAGTATTAAAGCCGTTAATGATGCTTATAAGGCTGACAAATTGATCGGGGTAGTAGCACAAAAAGAC
>JAEWIW010000004.1 GCA_023386855.1 Bacteroidota bacterium
GTCAGTGGCATTGAGTTCATTATCGCCATATAAAACAAAGTATTCTTCGTAATTACCGGTATGAACAGGGTTGGCCGTTCTGTACAATGATTGTTTTGCGGGGAAAACGATATCTGGTTCGGGCTGAAGGATAACTTCCCTGAACATATCCATCTCTGTTTGCAGATCAGGATTTGCGTTTAAAAACTCTTCCACATCCAACCGTTCTTCTGCACTCAACTCATTATCCAGGTACAGCAGGAAGTAGTTTTCATAATTATTTCTGTTGATGTTCATGATACCTCGTTTTAATGTTATTAAATAACATTCTCCGGTTTTACCAGGAAGTTTTTCAACTGGATCCTGGCACGATGTAAATAAACCTTTACCTGGCTTTCGTTCAACCCGGTAATCTTTCCTATTTCTTCATAGGAATAACCTTCATAATCTTTTAAAAGAACCAGTGTCCGCTGTGTTTCGCTTAGCCTGGCCAACGCTTCATTGAGGATTTCCCTGGTATTGTGAACGTGCTTGTCAACCACCTTCACATTCTCGGTAAACTCATCTTTGAGCGTCACCCGTTTAACTTTGCGGATATGATCGATCATCTGGTTATAGGCTACGGTAAAAAGAAAAGATTTCGATTTACTGTAATCAACCGTTGACCGGTTCACCCACATTTTTTCAAAAGCGGACTGTACGACGTCTCTGGCATCCTCCTCATGTCGCAGATTCTTCAGGATAAAGCGGTATACATGATCCGCATGATCCTTAACAGTCTGGTTATATTCGAATTCAGTCATAAAGCAGCGCCTACAATAATAGGTCTTTTTGTTAAGGTGAATAAATAGTACGGGGCTGAGGATTAAATGTTACAACAACATGAAATAATTTTTCAAAAATACATACAGGGTTAGCGAAAGTCCAGCCCAATCTGGATGAATCGCCCTTTTCAGGGGTTAAACTGGCGGAAAAGCTAGATAATTCTAGTGGGATTAGTGGGATTAGTGTGCTAGTGTGCTAGTGTGCTAGTGTGCTAGTGTGGTAGTGTGCTAGTGTGGCTAGTGAAGTGATCAGTTACTAGTGATCAGTGACTAGTGAAAAATTTAAACCAGGGAGGTATTACAAATTTTTTTTAGGGGACCTTAAATTAGTGGATCTATAATTACTATTACCAGGTTGGATTTAGAGAGAAAAAACAAATAACCTACTGGTAACACATCCTTTTGTATTTTGTATTTCGTATTTTGTATTTCGTATTCCGTTTTCCGTATTCCCTAAAACCCTCTGCTCAAAACGGTATTCCCCATCGTTTCCCAGATCAGGAATTCACCCTGGAGAATTTCCTTCCCTTCTTCCCGGATATTTTTATTGCCATAAGCCTCCCGCAGGTCGCGGGTTCCGGTGATGGCAAGAAATGCCAGCGCGAAGATCATCATCAGGAAAACAGCTATCTGGAAAAATTTGCGGTTCATTTTGGGCGCTTTGGAAACTGTGACGATCATCGGTTCAAAAAGGTTACAGGAAAATTTGCCGAATCTGGAATCCCTATATTTGTTGCCCAAAACCGGTTACATGAATCAGCAATTTATTCAAAGGATCGCCTCCGAACTGGAAGAGATCAAAGCATCGGGATTATTTAAAACTGAAAGGATCATTGAATCACCGCAGGGACCTGAAATTATGGTCAACGGGAAAAAAGTACTGAACTTCTGTGCTAATAATTACCTTGGTCTTTCTTCCCACCCAAGGGTGATCGAAGCGGCCAAAAAATCAATCGACCACCGTGGCTATGGAATGAGCAGCGTCCGCTTTATCTGTGGCACCCAGGACATCCATAAAGAACTGGAAAGAAAACTTTCCGAATTCCTGGGTACCGAAGATACCATTCTCTTTGCGGCAGCCTTTGATGCCAACGGCGGCGTTTTTGAACCGCTGTTCGGTGAGGCCGATGCCATTATTTCTGATGAGCTGAACCATGCTTCCATTATCGACGGCGTCCGCCTTTGCAAGGCCCAGCGCTTCCGCTACAAGCACAATGATATGGACGACCTGGAGATCCAGCTTAAGGCAGCTTCTAACGCACGCAGCCGCATAATCGTTACCGATGGGTCTTTTTCTATGGATGGAACCATTGCCCAGCTCGATAAAATTGTAGACCTCGCCAACCGTTACGACGCGGTGGTAATGATTGATGAAAGTCATTCCAGTGGCTTCCTCGGGAAAACCGGTCGTGGCACTCATGAATACCGTGGAGTAATGGGCAAGATCGATATCATCACCGGTACCCTGGGTAAAGCACTTGGCGGTGCATCCGGCGGATTTACAAGTGGAAGTAAGGAAATGATAGAAATGCTCAGACAGCGTTCAAGACCCTACCTGTTCTCCAATACCCTTGCTCCTTCCATTGTTGGCGCCAGCATTGCAGTTTTGGATTTCCTCAGCGAAACCACCGAGCTGCGCGATAAACTGGAAAACAATACCAGGTACTTCAGGTCAGAAATGACTTCCCGCGGTTTTGATATCAAACCAGGTGATCATCCCATTGTTCCGATCATGTTATATGATGCAGTGGTATCGCAGCAATTTGCAGCCAAACTGCTGGATGAAGGTATTTATGTGATAGGCTTCTTTTTCCCCGTGGTACCCAAAGGAAAAGCACGCATCCGCGTTCAGATCTCCGCGGCACACGAAAAAGAACATCTCGACAAAGCCATCGAAGCATTTACAAGGATCGGCAAAGAACTTGGAATTATTTGATGCGCTCTAGATGATCTTGGTGGTCCAATGCGAAACCGCGTTACCCGATTATTTAAAATGCTAACGGGTGATTATATCAACCAGGAATTAATCACTAAACATATTGGAAGAAAGTGTTCGACCAGCCGCACACTTTCTTCCCAATACAAAATTATCTTGCAGCGATCACGCTGATCTCAACATTGACACCCTTGGGTAATCCCTTCACTGCAACGGTTTCCCTGGCAGGAAAATCACTGATGAAATACTTTCCATAGATCTCGTTGACTTCGGCAAACAGTGACATATCACTTAAAAATATCGTTGTCTTGACCACGCTGTTAAAATCCATCTGCGCTTCATGAAGGATGGTTTTGATATTACGCATCACCTGGTGGGTTTCACTGGCAATATCCTGTGTTTGAAGTTCACCGTTTACAGGATTGATGGCAATCTGTCCGGATACAAATAAAAAATTACCCGATTGAACCGCCTGGTTATATGGCCCGATAGGGGCAGGCGCTGATTGTGTATTGATGATTCTTTTTTCCATCCCGTAAATGTAGAAAAATATACTTTTGAAAATGATCCTGGCAATTCTTGCAGAAAATGAAATCAAACAGGAGATCCTCGACAAAGGCATTCCCGAATCAATTGAAGTGATATGGGTGGATTCTATCCGCTCTCTTTGCATGATCGAGGCTGATGCATGGTTTGATCTCCAGTTTGAACCCGACCCCGAACGTACCGCCCAGTTAAAAAAGATCCAGGCGCCCGTGCTTTTTATTGGTTCGAATGAATACACCTGTGCTCAAATCGGTATTCACTGCACCCGTATTAACGACTGGCCCGGATTTATCAACCGCCCTATCCTTGAACTGGCCACCCCTTCGGGAATCCTTCACCCTGCTGCAGCTAAATTACTTGAAGCGCTGCATTGGGATTATGAAATAACACCCGATATCCCAGGGTTTATCAGCAGCCGTGTAGTGGCCTCACTGGTCAATGAAGCTTACTATACTCTTCAACAGCAGGTAAGTTCCAAACAGGATATTGATACTGCCATGAAATTTGGCACTAACTATCCTTATGGTCCGTTTGAATGGTCGGGAAAAATAGGATTGAAAAAGATCGCATCACTTCTTCATGTATTAGCGCATAAGGATGACCGTTATACTGTTTCAAAACTCCTTGAACAGGAAGCGGAGGAACTGGATTAATTATGAACATTGCATTGCATAAAAGATCATAGTATGGGTTGGATCCTTAATATCGATACGGCAACATCCCATGGTGGTATTTGCCTGGCTAAGGATGGTACCATCATTTCAGTAGCGGAACTTTCTGAACAGAAGGATCATGCAGGCTGGATGCATGTAGCCATTAAAAATTTACTGGAAGAACAGGGACATTCTCTTCATATCCTGGATGCAGTGGCAATTACCGCAGGGCCTGGCTCTTACACCGGGCTCAGGGTGGCCATGGCCGCTGCTAAAGGCATCTGCTTCGCACTGGATATTCCCCTGATTACAGAGAATACATTGAAAGTAATGGCCTGTGGCGCAATAGAATGGTTAAAGGATAAACCTGGATATACACAGGATCACCTGCTTTGTCCCATGCTCGACGCCAGGAGAATGGAAGTGTTCACTGCATTATATTCTTTTCAACTCGATGAAATCATGCCACCAGCTGCAATGGTTCTGGATGAAAACTCATTCAAGGAAACTCTTCAGCAAAAAAAGATCTTCTTTTTTGGCAATGGGGCTTCAAAATTTGAAAGCATTCTTCAACACCCGAATGCTACATTTATCACACCATCAACTGGTGTTCAACATCTTTCTGCCTTAAGTACAAAAAAATTTGCAGCGCAGGATTTTGCCGACCTGGCCTATAGTGAACCATTCTATCTTAAAGCATTTCATGATACTACAAGGTAATCTCTATGAAAACCCTTAGAAACACTATGCTTTTCGTGTATTAAAAATCATTTTTAATTAGCCTTTAGCAATTATTGAATTGAATTCCAGTTAATTTTGTTTTTTCAATGAGATGTTAAAAGGAGAACCCAAGCATGAATGTTTCCAATAACTATTCGATGACCATAACATCTGGTGAAGAAAACACCGCGGTTAAGGTTGATTTTTTGAGCGTGAAGAAAGCGGCAATGATCCTTCGGGCGCTCAACCACAAGTTAAGACAGCAGATCATCAAGTTGATCAATGAACACCAACGCATCACGGTAACAGAGATATATGTTAAGTTGCGCCTGGAGCAATCCGTTGCTTCACAACATCTTGCCATTCTCCGAAGAGCTGGTATCGTGAAAACCACTCGCGACGGGAAATATATTTACTATACCGTGAACTACGATAAGGTTCAGCAGATCATGGATTCTGTTGATTCTCTTACCAATTAATCAGATTATTCATTTAATGTAACTGATCCCGCCTTTGGGCGGGATTCTGTTTGTTATAGTACCTTCGCAAAAAACCGGCAACATGATCATCAAACAATTGTATACATCCAGCCTGGGTGCAGCCGCTTATTTTATTGAAAGCAATGGCGAAGCAGCAGTGATCGATCCCCTGCGTGATATTGATGTATATACTGACCTGGCCAGGGAACATGAAGCCCAAATAAAATATATTTTTGAAACACATCTTCATGCAGATTTTGTTAGTGGTCATATCGACCTTCAAAGTGCAACCGGTGCACCCATTGTTTATGGCCCCAATGCGGAAACAAGATACCCCATTCATAAAGCAATGGATAATGAAAGCTTTCGCATCGGTGATGTTGAGATCGTTGCAATATCAACCCCCGGCCATACCATTGAATCAACCTGCTACCTATTGAAGGATGAACAGGGAAAACCGCATGCATTATTTAGTGGCGATACCTTGCTGGTGAATGAGATTGGTCGCCCCGATGCAGGTAGCAACAATAATAGTATCGAAGAACTGGCCACTTCTTTATACGATTCAATTCATAACAAAATCATGACCCTGCCCGATGATGTGATCATTTATCCTGCACATGGGCATGGCAACAGCATTGGTGTGCAGGTGGGAAAAGAAAGTTTTACTACAATTGGTGAACAGAAAGAACAGAATAAAGCATTAACCAACCGCGATATTGCTTCTTTTATCGAAGAAGTAACCAGCGCAGTAAAGTCTTATCCTTCTTATTTTGAATGGAATACCAGGATGAATAAGCAGGGATATGAAAGTTTGAATAGCATCATGGACAAATCAATTACAGCTCTTGGTATCGGGCAGTTCAAAGAAGCGATGGCCAATGAAGAAAATATATTAATCGATACAAGATCAACCCTGGATTTCACTGAAGGATTTATTCCGGGATCAGTTTATATGGGCCTTTCGGGGAGAATGGAAGAATGGGCAGGAACCCTTCTTTCAGCAGAAAAATCCCTTTTGTTGATCACCGAGCCCGGCCAGGAAAAGGAAACCATCAAAAGACTGTCAAGGGTAGGATTTACAAAGTTTACCGGTTATCTCGACGGTGGATTTTCAACATGGAAAAATGCAGTGGAACCTGTTGACATGATCATTAATGTTGAGGCAGATGAACTCGCCATGGATATTCCTTTCGATGAACACCTTGTTGTAGTTGATGTGAGAAGAGAAACGGAATTTGGAAACGCCCATGTAAAGCAGGCCGTCAACATCCCACTGGAAGAACTCAACGATCCTGCGAGCATGGCCAACCTGGAGGATGACCAGAACCTTTATATCCATTGCGCCAGCGGGTATCGCAGTGTGATTGCCGCATCCTTGCTGAAAAAACAAGGCATTCATAATCTCAGGAACGTACTGGGAGGTTTCAATAGCATCCAGGATGAGAAAAGGATTGAAATCGTAAAAGAAGATTCCGTATTGAACTAGGCATTGGCAGCGCTGGCATCCGCTGTAACAGGCAGGGGTGCGGTATCAATCCAGCGGCCCGAGTATTCAGGCTTCCATTCCCGCTTCCAGCGACGATGGCTCCATAGCCACATATCAGGATTTTTGCGGATCACTTCTTCCAGGAAATCCCTGTACTTCCTGGTAAGTTCCCCTGGCTCCAGGGTTCCTGGATGTTCTTCGGCCAGGTGAAAATGGATCAAATAATAACCCCGTTTTTCTTTTTCAATCTGGGCAAATACCACAGGAATATCTCCTGCCCTGGCACCCTTTTCAGGTCCCTGTACAAATGGTGTTGGCTTACCAAAAAAGTTCAGCCAGTAAGCACGGTTAACATTCCCGGGTACCTGGT
>JAEWIW010000198.1 GCA_023386855.1 Bacteroidota bacterium
CAGGTACAGCAGCCTTATAACGGGCAGTTATATCTCACGCACCAGAAACTTCAATTCAAAGTGAATATGCGGGAAGGGTTAAATATCGTTAACCCACAGCAGCAGGTATCAGTTTCCATATTACAGAATGGCCGATGGGATAATGCAGCAACAAAATTAAAACCCGTATTTTATTCCAGGACAACCATGGATTTTAATACCGAAGCTGATGCGGTATTTCCAGCAGGAAAAGAATGGCGATGGGTGGACCTCAGAAGTTTCAGATTCTTGAGCGACAGGATTGCAAATGGTGTTTATAATCCATCGAAGGCGGATATTTATTTAAGACCTGATATAGAAAGGGTAGGGCAGAAATTTAATTTTTACCGCGATATCAATGGAAGGTTTACGACTGAAGTAACTGAAAATATCAACCCGCTGTGGCAGGCTGATTATGCAACGATTCATTTCAATTTTATGCCTAAGAACAAGGATCTTTTTTCAGGAAAGGAAGTGTATGTGTTTGGGGCGCTTACGGGATTCAGCCTGGATGATCATTTACGCATGACATATAATGAAACAACGGGAGCCTATGAATTACCCTTGCTGCTCAAGCAGGGGTTCTATGATTTTTGCTATGTTACTGTTGACGCTTCATCAAAAAAGAAAGCCGCTTCTTTTGAATTTACAGAAGGAAATTTTTGGGAAACCGAAAATGATTACATGATCCTGGTGTATTACCGGCCATTAGGTGGAAGGGCTGATGAGTTGATAGGATACACTATATTAAACTCGGCAACGGGGAGGTAAGCAATAAGATAACCATATATTTCAAACAAGGTCATGTTAACATTTATCCAATAAACCAGAATGTGGATGGTTTTGTTCTTACAGTTAAATAATTCCTCAATAAAAAAATATTCAATTTATTCAACCGTTTTTTCAATAGGAAAAACCCCTATATTTGCAACGGCAGGTCTTGCACGACCAGCTCCTGCTGAACTCCCCCAGGATCGGAAGATAGCAAGGGTAGGCGGTTGTAGCGGTGCGATGTAAGTAATCTGCCATTTTTTTTCTTCTCCTGCAACCCCGCGGCATTTTACCTCATCTGGTTACAAATTTTACCTGTGAAAAAAATCCCTGTTTTCATATTGATGTTATTGATGCTTTTCTCAAGGGAATCCAAAGCGCAAAAGATCGACAGCATATTTTTCAACCTTTATACGGATAGTCTTAAAAAAGGCACTTACAATTATATTAATGTTGACGGCAAGTTTGACGATGGCCGTTATCTTCCCTTAACTGCCAATGAAATAATTCTAACCGCATCTGCAGGTTCATTTGAAGGGAACAGCTTGTTTATCGATACCAGCTTCGCAGGAAAATGCGTTACTGTAAAAGTGGCCTTGAAAAATAACCCGGCGGTGACCAAAACCACCACTATTTATATCAAGCAGGTAATCGTACATGAAAAGCTTAGGACGGTGGAAGAGATCCTTGGTACGCCACCCAAAAACAATAAACTGAAAAAGAAAAAGGCATGATCACTCATGCCTTTTTTACTGCTCATAGTTTTCCGGGTGTTATTTCTCCAGTACTAATTCAGTATTCATCTTTTTTGCATCTTCCAAAAATTTGGCCAGGCCAATATCGGTCAGCGGGTGTTTCAGCAATCCCATTATAGAATCTAACGGGCATGTACAAACGTCGGCACCAGCTTCTGCACATTTTACGATATGCAATGCATTCCTGATAGAGGCAGCCAGGATCTCAGTTTTGTATCCCTGGAGTGTATAAATATTCGCGATCTGGGCGATCAGTTCAATTCCATCCCAACTGGAATCATCAATTCTTCCAATGAAGGGTGATACATAATTGGCACCAGCTTTTGCAGCCAGTATAGCCTGCCCGGCAGAAAATACCAGTGTACAGTTGGTTTTGATGCCATTATCAGCAAACCATTTCAGTGCTTTAACCCCTTCTTTAATCATGGGCACTTTAACCACGATATTGGGATGGATAGCTGCGAGTTTTTTTCCCTCTTCCACAATGCCTTCAAAATCAGTGGAAAGTACTTCAGCACTAACATCTCCATCTACCAGTTCACAGATGGTTTTGTAATGTTGCATTACCGCTTCTTCACCTTTAATGCCTTCTTTGGCCATCAGGGAAGGATTGGTGGTAACGCCATCGAGGATACCGAGCTCATGGGCTTCTTTAATTTGCGCCAGGTTCGCTGTATCAATAAAAAATTTCATTTGAACGATTTATTTTGTGCCGCAAAGGTAATGAAATACCTAAAGTTTGGCAGGTTTTCTTACCCTTACATAATCGATTTCCATTCTTACAGGCCAGATGCTGTCATCCACCCCTTTCATTCCTCCCCAGTTACCGCCTACAGCGATATTGAGCAATAAATGAAATGGCTGGTCAAAAGGCCAGGCTTCTTTGCCCGTTCCCTCGTTTCCAAAGCTGAAATAGGGTTGGTCGTCAAGCAATACATGGATCGAATCCTTTGTCCAGTTTAAAGAATAAACATGGAATTGCTCTGCAAAATCAGGCACCAGTATGGTATCTGTTTTCTGGGTACCGATCACATGGTTATATTTTTTGGTATGCACCGAGGCATGAACAAAACCAGGATTGAATCCAACATGTTCCATGATGTCGATTTCTCCGTCATCGGGCCATGTTAGGGGAGTGGTGGAAGCCAGCATCCAGATGGCAGGCCAGGTGCCCCTTCCTTTGGGTAGTTTTGCCCTTACATCTATTCGTCCATAGGTCCAGTCGCCCTTTCCCTTGGAAACCAGTCGCGCCGAAGTATATTTCGACCCTTCCATATCTTCCTTCCGGGCTTCAATCACCAGGTGACCGTTTTCTACTCTTGCATTTTCTGCACGACCAGAAGTATAATATTGAAGTTCATTGTTACCCCATCCATGACCTCCCACATCATAACTCCATTTGGTGGAATCGGGCAGGCCGTTGTAATTGAATTCATCACTCCATACAATATCCTTGTCGGTATCGGGCTTTTGTTGGTCCTGTGGTGAAGAACAGCCCATCATCAAAAGGGGAATAAACCAGGAAAATTTTGATATCATATTGAAAGGTTGAGGCATGAATGTAGAAAAAAAATTTTGTGCATCCTGCGCAGCCGCTTATTTTTGCGGTCATTAGAATATGATCAACAACCTGCACATACACCATCATCATACTTGCCTGGTTGGGTAAGCCGGTGTTCCTGTGCGCACATCATAACATTAAGGGCTTACACTTGTAAGCCCTTTTATTTTTTATTATGAAACTGAAAATCGCGATCCAGAAGTCGGGCCGGCTGTACGAAGATTCCATCAAAATGCTTAAAGATTGTGGCATTGATATCAAGAATGGAATTAACCAGTTAAAAACAGAGACCGAGAATTTTCCCTTGGAGATATTTTTTCTCCGTGACGACGATATCCCCCAATACGTGGAAGATGGTGTTGCGGATATTGGTATCGTTGGAGAAAATGTTTTTTATGAAAAACGTAAGGAAGCTGAAGTGGTGGAGAAGTTAGGCTTCAGCAAATGCCGTCTTTCTGTGGCAGTTGGAAAATCAGATCATTATAATGGTCCCTCATGGTTGAATGGAAAAAGAATTGCCACCAGTTACCCTGTGCTGGTACAGAAATTCCTTGATGAAAATAATATTAATGCCGAGATCCACGAGATCAGCGGCTCAGTAGAGATCGCACCGGGAATAGGTCTTGCAGAAGCTATTGCGGACCTGGTAAGCAGTGGTTCCACGCTTTTCATGAATGGATTGAAAGAAGTGGATGTTATTTTTAAATCAGAAGCCATCCTCATCAGGCATATTCCGCTGGAAGAAAAGAAAATTGAATTGCTGAATAAGCTGCTGTTCAGGATCCGTTCGGTTCGTAAGGCCAAGAACAATAAATATGTTCTGCTTAATGCGCCCAATGAAAACCTGGAAGAGATCATCAGGTTGCTCCCCGGGATGAAAAGCCCTACCGTACTGCCACTGGCTGAAAAAGGCTGGAGCAGTGTTCCTAGCGTCATAAGTGAAAATGAATTCTGGGAGATCATCGAAAAATTAAAAAATGCCGGCGCGCAGGGAATTCTTGTGGTGCCCATTGAAAAAATGATATTATAAACTTTTTTGCATGCAGGTACATCGTAATCCACCGTCTTTCACCTGGGAGTCTTTATTACAAAGGCCATCGATTGCATTAAGCGATCTTGAACCTTCCGTAAAAGCCATTATGGACGACGTTAAACAACAGGGTGACACAGCCGTTCTTTCCTATAATAAAAAATTTGATGGGGTTGAATTTTCTTCCCTGATTGTAACAGAGGAAGAGATCGACGAAGCCGTTAATTCACTGGATCCTTCCCTTAAGGAAGCCATTGAAATGGCACAGGCCAATATTGAAAAATTTCATATCCTGCAACGCCCGCGGGAAGAAAGAATCTCCACGATGCCTGGAGTCGAATGCTGGCGCAAAGCCGTTCCCATCCAGAAAGTAGGATTGTATATCCCCGGGGGAACCGCGCCGTTATTTTCTACCATCCTGATGCTGGGCATTCCTGCTGCCATAGCGGGTTGTCCTGAAGTGATCCTGTGTACACCACCTGCAAAAGATGGTTCCTTACATCCTGCCATATTATATGCCGCCCAGCTCGTTGGAATTCGTTCCATTTTTAAAGTCGGTGGGGTACAGGCCATTGCGGCCATGACCTATGGAACGTCTACCATTCCTAAAGTATATAAGATATTCGGACCAGGCAATCAATATGTGACCTGTGCCAAGCAACTGGCCCAGCAGGAGGGTATGGCTATCGACATGCCCGCAGGCCCCAGTGAAGTAGCGGTTTTTGCAGATGCAACGGCTAACCCGGCTTTTGTGGCGGCCGATCTTTTGTCCCAGGCAGAACATGGTATCGACAGCCAGGTGCTGCTGGTTACCACTGATGAAGAAATGATCGGGAAGGTCCAGGATGAACTGGACAGGCAGGTGAATGTTCTTCCCCGGATGGAATTCGCCATTAAGGCACTTGAAAACAGCCGCATCGTATTGGTCAACGACAAGGAAGAAGCCATGCAGTTATTGAATGACTATGCCCCTGAACACCTTATCCTGAGTTGTGAAGGAGCAGATGAACTGGCTTTGCAGGTGGTAAATGCAGGCTCGGTATTTATTGGAGATTATTCGCCCGAAAGTGTAGGTGACTATGCCAGTGGAACCAACCATACCCTGCCTACCAATGGCTTCGCCAAAGCATTCAGCGGGGTAAGCGTGGATTCTTTTGTCAAAAAGATCACTTTCCAGAAGGTCAGTGCAATGGGGCTTGAACAGATAGGTGATGCAGTGGAAAAGATGGCGGAGGCAGAAGGATTACAGGCGCATAAGAATGCGGTTGCCATCCGAAGAGCAGTGGTAAGCAGCCTGTTGACTGGCAATAAAGCATAAACCCCATTAAGGATATTTTTTGAATTCAATTTAATTATATCAAAACCAGTTCACGTGTTTGATCTTAATAATGTGCTTCGCGAAAATATAAAGCAACTTACTCCTTATTCCTCTGCCCGTGATGAATTCAAGGGCGAGGCAAGCATTTACCTTGATGCCAATGAAAACAGTTATGGTTCACCCCTTACCCGCTGGTATAACCGTTATCCCGACCCGCTTCAATGGAAGCTGAAAGAAAAATTATCCATGGTAAAAGGAGTGCCTGCTGAAAATATTTTTCTTGGCAATGGAAGTGATGAGTGCATCGACATATTAATACGCGCATGTTGTGAGCCTGGTAAGGATAATATCCTTATATGCCCACCCACTTATGGTATGTATGAAGTAAGTGCAAATATCA
>JAEWIW010000216.1 GCA_023386855.1 Bacteroidota bacterium
GGAATATACCGAGGCGAACGATAGGATATATAATGGAAGCCTTGCGAATATCTTCATTAAAATCCTCCGGTACAAGCTGGGTAAAGACCAGGATCATAATAACCGCAACGGCAATGCTGATGACGGCGATCGACCATTTTGAACGGTAGATCCTTTCATTGGTAAACCATATATGCAGTACCATGGGGCTCAAGACGGTCAGAGCGATCAACAGGTCGTAAAAGGCGCCGATGGAAAACAGGCCGCCGATATCGCCAAAAGAAAGATTGGAAGAATCGGTTGAAAGGATTAGAACAATCCTGGTAAGGAAGCCAACGGATAGGTATACCAGGGTAAGCAACACTATGGGAGCGAACTGGTTTTTCATTGCCTTACCGGCAAGTGATGGGGCTTTCATGATGCATACATGGTTTAGGATCGATAAAATTAGGTCTTTAATCAAAGCATAAAACCCGCCACTGGCGGGTTTATTGTATTTTTATGATAAACTCTTACGGGTGCACCGGCTACCAGCCTAAAATATAGGCGAAAACCAGGGGAGCCACGATGGTAGCATCACTTTCAATGATATATTTCGGCGTATGGATATCCAGCTTTCCCCAGGTGATCTTTTCGTTTGGAACAGCACCTGAATAGGATCCATAGGAGGTAGTGGAATCGGAGATCTGGCAGAAATAATTCCAGAAAGGAACATCATGCCATTCCAGGTCCTGGTACATCATGGGCACAACGCAGATCGGGAAATCCCCGGCAATACCACCGCCAATCTGGAAAAAGCCCACTCCTTTACCGGAACTGTTGGCCCTGTACCAGTCGGTCAGCCAAACCATATATTCAATACCGCTTTTTACGGTTGAAGCTTTCAATTCATTTTTAATTACGTAGCTGGCGAAAATATTCCCGGTGGTACTGTCTTCCCAACCCGGAACAACGATGGGGATATTCTTTTCAGCGGCAGCAATGATCCAGCTGTCTTTTGGATCTATCTCGTAATGTTCCTTCAGGTCGCCGCTAAGCACCACCTTGTACAGGAATTCGTGGGGAAAATAACGCTCTCCTTTTTCTTCGGCTTCTTTCCACTGCCTCACCAGGTGTTTCTGCAAACGCCGGAAAGCTTCTTCTTCCGGTATGCAGGTATCGGTAACCCTGTTATAATGATTTTCGAGGAGATCCCATTCGTCCTGCGGCGTAAGATCGCGGTAGTTAGGCACTCTTTTATAATGTGAGTGCGCAACGAGGTTCATTACATCTTCTTCCAGGTTAGCGCCTGTACAACTGATTATGGCGATCTTGTCCTGCCTGATCATTTCAGCAAGAGAAATTCCCAGCTCAGCGGTACTCATTGCTCCTGCCAGTGTCACCATCATTTTTCCACCTTCCAGCAGGTGTTGTTCATATCCTTTAGCGGCATCAACCAATGCAGCAGCATTGAAGTGCCTGTAATGATGCTGAATAAAATTTGAAACCGGTCCCTTATTCATAAACTGCTTTTTTTTGAGCGTGCTAAGTTACTATAAATGGCAGAACCCCCTTTAAAAACTAAAAGCCCCGCCGGGGCGGGGCAATTTCAACAACAACCAGGGTAACAACATTAAATAGCTTCTTTCTTTTCTTTACGGTACACTTCCCAACCGGAAAGTCCATAGGATTTAAGGATCAGTTTCTGATCAGCATTCTCAAGGGTAACATAATAACCGGTTTCATTTTTTGAGGAAAGCTCAAACAGGTCGGTGATCCAAAAGTCGTTATAACTTTTTTTCAGCGAAGCTGACAGTTGAATGGGCAGCTGGCTTGAACTCAGGTTACGTGAAACCGCAACCATTTCACCATCCTTTGTAAAGAATGCGAACATAACCTGTTCATTCATTTTAAAAGTGGCTTTGTAAAGGTCTTTGGCAGTTTCCCATTCTACCTCTTTGGCCATTTTAAATTCTTTGTTGAAAGAGGATACCACTCTCTGGTTAACTTCTTCAGTTGAATTGGCAAATAATGAACTTACGGTGACGAACATTGCAAGGGTGAATGTTACTAATAGCTTTTTCATTGTAAAAGGTTTATTATTAAGTTTAATTTTTCGTGTTCAGGAAATACGACGCAATCGCGTAAAAAAGGTTACAATCAACTGATCACAGAACAAAATTATCACGCGGATATTTATAGTAAAAGCTTTATTGATAAATGGCATGATTAAAATTGCCTTGAAGTTTTACAACCTTGCCAATGTAATAACCGGCCTGCTGAAAACCGCTACAGCACTACATTAGCGACGATTTCTAAATAAAAATCTAAAACGCGGTTAACTGAGCGTTAAGATGGAGGAAGGTAATCAGGGCGACATATCACGGGTTTGAATTATCTTGTTATATATGAATTACCTGGCACATGCTTACCTTTCTTTCCGAAAGCCGCAGATCCTGGTGGGAAACATGATCAGTGATTTCGTGAAAGGAAAAAAGAAGTACGATTACCCCGCAGGTATCCTGGAGGGCATCGAGCTTCATCGCAGGATCGACTGCTTCACTGATGAACATGCGATCACCAGGGAAGCAAGGAAGATCTTTAAAAGCGATTATGGACTCTACAGTGGTGCCTTTATGGACATAGTTTATGATCACTTCCTGGCTAATGACATTTCAAAGTTCAGCCCTAAGGAGCTTGAAACTTTTTCATTCGAAACCTATGAAGTGCTCGAAAACCATAGTTCCTTCCACCCGGAACGGTTTGCCGCTGTATTTCCTGCAATGAAGCGTTATAACTGGTTACTCAATTACCAGTTCGAATGGGGCATTGAAAGAAGTTTCCAGGGGCTGGTGTACAGGGCCAAATATATTGATGATTCAAATACAGCTTTTGTCCTTTTCCTGAAGCATTATTCCGCTCTTGAACAGCTTTACCAGCAATTCTTTCCTGAACTGGTCGAATTCACGGAAAGAGAACTGGCGATCAAATAATCCTGTCACCTTAACGTTCCTGTATAACAAATGTAACCGGACCATTGGTACTGTTAACAAACCATTTGTTGAACTAATCCTGATTTTTATCAGCCTTTCCGATATTTTTGGCTCTTTAATCTTGTGACGCATGAAAAAACCCGTGATCTTCCTGTTTGCCTTGTTATGCCTAAACATTGTAGTGAGGGGACAAATCAAGTTTCCCCCTCCTGATAAATCTCCAATGGATGTATGTTATTTCCCCGATAATTACCCCATGCTTAAAGTACAGAATAAGGCCAATGAACTGCCTGCCTGCAGGATACTTTACAGCAGG
>JAEWIW010000350.1 GCA_023386855.1 Bacteroidota bacterium
GTTTGAAAGACCGCTCAGGGAACAATATTCCTGTTACTATTGGCTTTGAAAAAAAGGATAGTGTTGTCCTTATTTCTCCTGTTAATGTTTTAGGATATTTAAGCCGGTATAAATTGTCTGTTTCGCCTGAATTAACTTCTGCAGCTAAACAGCGATTAAACGCCGCGCTGAATATTGATTTGCTTACAAAACTTGACTCTTCATACAAGTTCCCTATAGTGAATGATGAAGAATTGCTGGATATCATCCAGCGACAGCACTTTAAATACTTTTGGGATTTCGCTCACCCGGTGAGCGGACTGGCAAGGGAACGCAATACATCGGGCGACCTGGTTACTTCTGGTGGTTCAGGGTTTGGTATTATGGCAATAATTACCGGCATTAAAAGAAATTTTATCAGCAGGGCTGAAGGCCTGGCAAGGCTTCAGTTAATGGTAAATTTTCTGAAGAATGCGCAAACCGTTCATGGCGCATACTCACACTGGCTGAATGGATCAACTGGAGAGATCATTGCATTCAGTGAAAAAGATAATGGTGCTGATCTTGTTGAAACATCTTATTTATTCATGGGATTGATCACTGCGCGTCAATACTTCAACGGTGCCTCGCCAGGAGAAACCAGTTTGCGAAACGATATTAATGAGCTGTACAACCGGGTGGAATGGGATTTTTTCAGGAAGAATAATGAAGACGTTCTATACTGGCATTATAGTCCCAATTATGAATGGGCAATGAATTTGCCGGTAAGGGGATGGAACGAAACCCTGATCACTTATGTAATGGCAGCAGCATCATCAACACATGGCATTCCAAAAGAAGTGTATGATAAAGGCTTCGCGCAGGGTGGCGCGATGAAGAATGGGAAGAAGTATTATGGTATTACATTGCCACTGGGACCTCCATATGGTGGACCATTATTCTTTTCTCATTATTCCTTTCTTGGGATTAATCCAAATGGGTTGACAGATGCGTATGCTGATTATTTTGAACAGAACCGAAACCATACATTGATACATTACCAGCATTCATTGTTAAACCCGAAAAAATTCTTTGGTTATAGTGATTCGGTATGGGGACTTACTGCAAGCGATGATCCATTTGTAAATTATATGGCGCATGATCCTGTAAACGATAATGGGGTGGTATCGCCTACAGCAGCGCTCTCTTCTATAGTGTACACTCCTGCTGAATCGATGAAGGCGCTTAAGTTTTATTATTATGTATTGGGCGATCGGCTGTTTAAAGAATATGGATTTGTTGATGCTTTCAGCCTTGATGAACCATGGTTCGCTAATTCTTTTCTTGCAATTGACCAGGGACCGATCATTATCATGATTGAAAATTATCGCTCTGGTCTTTTATGGAACCTGTTCATGAGTGCGCCTGAAATAAAAGAAGGGATGCAGAAACTTGGATTTAACAGTCCTGCCTTTTAATTAATGCATCCGTCTTCAGTCATTAAAAAATTCTATATTAATTTAGATGCATTCTGCAGCGATAGGATGTTACCTATCCTGGTGATATTGTAAAAATCAGCATCATGAATATATTCAAAAAAGCATTCGTTGTCCTGTTCGCATTGATAGGCCTTGTGATGGTGTCCTTTGCACAGGAGAGGCCATTTGCCAGTGAAATGGAAGCATTCCAGCAGGCCGATAAGAAATCAAAACCTGCCGATGGTGTTTATCTCTTTGTTGGAAGTTCCTCCATAAAGATGTGGGATAACCTTGCCGAATCCTTTCCGGGGAAGCCTGTGCTGAACAGGGGCTTTGGAGGATCCACTCTTGCGGAAGTCAGCCAGAATATTGATATAGTGATCTATCCTTACAACCCACGTGAGATCATCATTTATGCAGGTGAGAATGATATCGCGGCGGGAGTAAGCGCAGTGGAAACCTTCAACCGGTTCAAGACTTTATTTGGTCAGATCAGGAATAAATTTCCTAAAACGCCCCTGGTATTTATTTCTATTAAACCCGCTCCAAGCAGGGAGAAATTCCTTCCGGTAGTTAAGGAAGCCAATGATCTTATTCAATCCTTTATCAGGAAAAATCCCAATACTTTTTATATTGATGTTTTCAGCAGGATGCTGAATGAGGATGGAAGCTTCAAATCTATTTACCTCGATGATAACCTGCACATGACGCACGAGGGCTATGCCATCTGGACCCAGGCATTAAAACCCGTGATGTTTTAATACACCCCGTGGCACGGGGCCGTGCCACGCCCCCGTGCCACGGGGTATGACTCAATCCCTAAAAAATTCACATATGAAACTGGTAATGCGCATCATAGTTACTTCAATTATTGCTTTTGGCCTGTCTTACCTGCTGAAAGGCATTCACCTGGAAAGCTTCTGGGCAGCGATCATACTTGCCATCATCCTGGCCATCCTGAACGCAATAGTGAAACCCCTGCTGATCATTCTAACCTTTCCCATCACTCTTGTAACCCTGGGGCTTTTCCTCTTCGTAATCAACGCTTTAATCATCCTTATTGCAGATGGATTAATGGGAGGTTTCGAGGTTGACGGGTTCTGGTGGGCACTGTTATTCAGCCTCCTTCTTTCAATAGTAACTTCATTGTTGTATAAGGAACCTAAGGAGTAACCGGTACCCCGTGGCACGGGGGCGTGCCACGCCCCCCGGCCACGGGGGCGATATCACCGGCAATTGATAAAAAT
>JAEWIW010000351.1 GCA_023386855.1 Bacteroidota bacterium
CGATATGGAAGCGCCGGGTTTTGATCAACGGAGTGGAGCGGGATTGTTAAGAGCTGATAAGGCAATAGAGGTAATGGCACAACCTATTCCACATATACAGGATCTCATTATACCAACAGGTATTGAACCCGGGAGTCAATCTTTTAAACTTACCGTTAAAGGTTCATTCTTTACCAGTAAAACATCCATCATATTTAAAGGAGATACGCTTGCCACCAGTTTGGACCAACCCAATGAAATTAGTGCGCGTATACCAGCCTTTATTGGTAACCCTGCGGTTGTGGTAAGCAATGCATCGATCAGTCCCTCACAACTCGATGGCGGAAATGATACTGCTTACTTTTTTACCATTAGGAAAAAGAAAGTAATGATCATTGCTGAAGACACTTCAAAACTATTTGGAGAAAAAGTTCCCAGACCAAGGATCATGGTATTGATTGATAGTATTCCCCTTCGTACATCGGGGCCCGGCCTGAGAGATATTGGTATTGATAGCCTTTGGGTAGAAACCCCTGCAACGGATAACTCAAATGTTGCCTTCTATGCGCTGAAAACAAAGTATAGATTGCAAGATGAAGGTTACAGGGATCTCTTTACTTATTCAACCGATGATGGTGTGCTTACCATTAAAAAAATGCCGCTGCTTATAAGAGTAAGGGATACGGTGATAACTTATGGTGATAAAATTGGAAATATTCAATTTGATTTTATCTATAATGATTCAAGGATTGCAGCGAAAAGCAGGAATACTTTCCTGTCCACATTAAGAAACACATATACCGGTGCACTTGCGGAAAATAGTTTCGCTATAGTAGATGGCAAAACGCTTTCCAATGGAAAAACATTATCCAATGATATGCTTGTCAACCTAAGCTTTATGGCAAGTGGCAAAACCTTATCCAATGGAAAAACATTATCCAATGGCAAGACACTTTCCAATGGAACTGTAATCATCGAAACTACGAATGTGGCTGAGTTTTCCATTCAATCCTTTTCTGATTTTTCTGAGAATATCAGCAACCTTGTATTGATCAAAGGCAAAACACTCTCGAATGGAAAAACACTTTCCAATGGAACGATCGTAGTGAACGGGAAAACTCTTTCAAATCATTACTCCATATTCAACAGCAACACTGTTGAACCAGGTGGTGGCGAGGTGGCTGTGATTATTGATGAAGGAGATGTCAATGGAACGGAAGAAGAATCGCTCAATATACTTAAGCCCATCATATTTATTACAGGGCTTAATAGCGGGGAGCAATTCATTGTTCCGGGAACATTCTTAACCGAAAACTTCCTGGTCCGGTACCAAACAGGAAAGCTTACCATTAACCATGCACTACTGACCATACGTGCAGTGGATACAACTATTGTTCATAACCATACTATTGCAGGATTCAGAACTACGGAAAAAGGTTATCAATACCAGGATAAGGACAGCAACCTTGTGGTAGTTTCACCCATTATAAAAGTAGAACCACTACCCATTACAACGAGCATTTTACCTGTAGGTGAATATAACCTTGTTTCTTATGGTGCTGAATTGAAAGAACCCTCCAATTACCTGTTGAAGTATGATACAGGAGTATTGAAGATCATAAACAATCCTGTACTGCCAGCCTTGTCAGCACCTGAAAAAGAAACCAGGGAACAGGCGCTGTTGATGCCTCCCGGGATATATCCCAACCCTGTCCTGAACAGGGCTACCGTTGTGTCATCGGGGGCAATAAAACAGGTGTTTATAATAAATGCGTCAGGCAAGACGGCTGTAAATTATACCATACGGAAATTAAACACCTTAACGATGGAAATTGACTTATCCGCATTACCACGGGGAGTGTACTTTATTAACCTGCTAACCGATAAAGGTGGAGAATGGATAAGGGCAGTGAAGCAATAAGTATTGTGAGAAAAAATCCAAAGTGATGAAAGCATTGATCATTTTGCTGGTGTTAGCATGTTGCATGAGCAGGATTCATGCACAGGAAGAATCATTGGACAGCCTGGTAAGCATCGCCGGTCAAATGAAGGATGACAAGGCAAAAGTCGAGGTACTGGTGGCCATTAGCAAAGGCATGTATAACAGTCGGCCCGAAGAGGCCCTGTCTTACGCACTCAACGCCATTACGCTGTCGGATAATATCCATTATGCTGCCGGAAAAGCACAGGGACTGAAGTTTGCGGGGCTTTCTTTTTACAAACAGGGAAAGCTGCTTAATGCCCTGGAATACTACAATGCTGCTATGAAAGTGTTTGACAGCCTGGGCGACAGGATCGGGAAAGCAAATATATTGAGCAATATCGGGGCAATGTATATTGACCAGGGTAACACTGAAAAAGCGCTGGAAAACCTGCTTAAATCGCTGAGCATTTCAGAAGAACAGGGCGACAAACTTCGTATAGCTACAGCCATGATCAATATTGGTGCGATCTATATCAATAAACCTTCTACTTATGATAAAGCGCTGGAATATTTTTACCATGCGCTTGAACTCTCCAGGGAAATTGATAATAAACCGGCCTATAGTACTGCCCTGGTAAACCTTGGAGAAACCTACTTCAATAAAGGGCAGAAAGATTCGGCATTGCATTATTTCACCAGCTCCCTGAATGATGCGGAAGATGATGAAACCATTTGCTATTCACTGATCATGATGGGTAATACCTATCTTAAAAGCAGTGATCCCTACAGTGCCTATAATTATTTCAACCGGGCTTATAATATTGCACGCAATACAGGTAAAAAGCTTGAAATGACAAAGTCACTTATCGGGCTTGCCAATACCTATCGCCAGGAAATGGAAATTGAAAAAGCGTTAAAAACCTTTGCCAGCGCAGAACTACTGGCATCCCAATTAAATTCTCCTAACGATCTGAAAGAAATTTACGAGGGATTTGCTGACAGCTATGCACAAAATGAAAATTATAAGCAGGCTTTCCGTTACCAGGGATTATTAAATGATATCAAGGATACCATTTATAATATCCAAACCGACAGGAAACTATCCAACCTTCAACTTGATTTTGAAATCCAGAAAAAAGAAGGACAGATCATCCTCCTAACCAAAGACAAGGAATTACAGGCAGCAGAACTGGAAAGGGAAAAGTTCGTTAAGAATTTTGCACTGGTAAGCTTTGCCTTCTTACTGATCATCGCATTCATATTATTCCGCAACTACAAGATGAAGATCAGGACAAATAAACTACTCGATAAACAGAAAGATGAAATTGAAACATTGTTACTGAATATACTTCCTGCTGAAGTAGCAAAAGAATTGCAGGCTACTGGAAAATCCAGCCCGCGCTATTATGAAAAAGTATCTGTGCTGTTCAGTGATTTTAAAAATTTTTCCAAGCTTGCCGATAAAATGTCACCACAACAAGTAATTGAAGAACTCAATACCTATTTCACAGCATTTGACGTAATCATTGAGAAATATCACCTTGAAAAAATCAAGACCATTGGCGATGCCTACATGTGCGCAGGTGGTATACCCATCCAGGATGACGCGCATACCTTAAACATCATCAGGGCATCACTGGAGATACAGGAATATATTGAGAAAATGAATATTGAAAGAAGGTTAAAAGGTGAACCGGAATGGTATCTACGGATCGGAATTCATACTGGTCCACTGGTAGCAGGAGTGGTAGGCAACAAGAAATATGCGTATGATATATGGGGTAGTACGGTCAACATTGCAAACCGCATGGAAAGTAATGGAGAACCAGGCCAGGTCAATATTTCAGCCTCAACTTATGAATTGATACGGGATCATTATTCCTGTACCTACAGGGGTAAGATATCAGCAAAGAACATTGGTGAAATCGATATGTATTTTGTAAACCACGAGATCATCAAACCTGCTGAATACTCCATTATCCAGCAGGAAAAAGTTGTTCATAATTAACTAGAAAGCATCGAATAAAGTCACTCCCAAACCGGGCTCCGCGGATAATGTAACCATACCCTGTTCAAAAATCAACCCACTGGCCAGGTCCTTGCTTAACAGTAATGGACCGTCACAATCGAGGTAATCGGCACTTGGCGCCAGGTGTGCGATGGCTGCCGTTCCAATAGAAGATTCGTTCATGCTTCCCAGCATAATTTTCATATCAAGATCACGTGCATCTTCAATCATTCTCCTGGCTGGGGTAATACCACTGCATTTAGTGAACTTGATGTTCACTCCATGAAAATATCCTTCACATTTTTCAATATCATATTCTCCTACACAGGATTCATCCGCTATTAATGGCAAAGGGGAATCCTTAAATAATTTTTCCATTCCTTCCCAGTCTTCTTTTGGAAGGGGCTGTTCAACCAGTTCCACTCCAAGGTCGGCAAGTAATGGAATATTCCTTGCCGCCTCTTCCCTGCTCCATCCACCATTTGCATCGACACGGATAATACCTTCCGTATGCTTTCTTAATCCTTCAACAACTTCAACACCATAACCATTGCCCAGTTTAACCTTGTATATGGGCCATGGCTTCTTATCCATTTTCTCCACCATCTTTCCCGGGTCATCCATGCCAATGGTATAATCAGTTAAGGGAACAGCCAGTTCATCCAGTTCCCAAATGGTTCTTAATGGCTGTCGCTTGGCTTTGCCAAAAAGATCCCAGTATGCCATGTCAAGGGCCGCAACCAGAAAAGGATTCTTTGGAAACAGGTGATGAAGATAATGCCAGAACCGTTCAGGCTCAGTGAAAGCATATTGCTCTACCAGCTTCCTTTTGGCTTCAAGGTCAGCGATCATTTTATCTGTAGTGATATCATAATAACTGATCGCCGGCGCTTCACCATAACCTTTGATGCCACGGAATTCTAGGCTTACAACTAGTGTTGGCTGATGTGTTTTGGTTCCCTTTGAAATGGCAAATGGAAACTCAAAAGGAAGTTCATATGAACGGTAATTAACGACCACTGGCTTCTATAAATTTTTTGAGATTTTCGTTGAATGCTTTTTCCTTCAATAACTGCTCCAAACCGATATGCATCCTGTATTTCCAGTAATGCTTAGGGTTTGCAGGGATATTGATCCTTTCCTCTTCTGCATCTTCCCTCCTGATCAATTGATCCATGCCCAAGAGGTCCTGGACCTGGAATATACTCCACATGGCCGGAGAATAAAGGTGTTGAAGTATAATCGCTTTTACGATCCAGTCTTCACAATCCCCGGGAGCTTCACCCCACTGACCCAGTTCCATATTGAAAAAGCGTTGTGTGGCGGCCCTATCTTCCTCCCACCATCCCCTGATCGTACTCATATCATGCGTGGAAGGTGTTATTACCGATAGGTATGGTGCAGCCCCGGGATGGAAAAATTCCTTTCCCTGCTGCTTGGGCATTCTCTGTATTTCAAGACTTAAAATACCGAGCTGTTTCATTACTTCGGGAACACAATGCGGAACAAGACCCAGGTCCTCACCACAAATAAGCATGTTGGTTGCATTCTTTAATGCCGGCAGTTTTTTCATGGCTTCTTCCATCCAGAAATCATCCTGGCGCCTGAAATAATAATCGATATACAACTCTTTCAGGTGGTACTGCATATGTGCATCGAGATGACGGAAGGATACTGTGCCATCCATGCCAAAGCGGAAATGATAGGTGCCTGGTTGCTGCACATCTTCAAACAGGATCACATTTGAAATCAGGTCAAACAATGCCTGCTTAAGAAATCGGTTCGGCTCAGAATCTTCCTTTTCAGCAAAGTATTCTTCCACTTTTCGCTGGGTGTTGAAAGCATCCTGCAGCAGGTAATAATCATTGCTGGTATCCAGGAAGGATTTTAGTTGTTGTCCTTCTTCTCCAAACAATTCATTAAGCACATATTCATTGATATAGGGAAGACAGAATCTTTCTTTGCTGAACCACATTCCCCTTGCCTCAAATTCATGTTCATATACAGGACGGGCAGGAACAAATCGTCCCATGATCCCTTCCACTGCACTTAAAGGAATACTCCAGATACGGAAAAAACCAAGGATATGATCGATCCGGAAAGCATCAAAATAATTGCTCATCTGTACAAAACGACGCTGCCACCATTCAAAACCATCCTCCGCCATTTTCTCCCAGTTATAGGTTGGGAAACCCCAGTTCTGTCCCTTGATCGCAAACCCATCGGGAGGGGCACCAGCCTGTTCTTCCATGTGATATAGCTCGGGTTCCACCCAGGCATCACAGCTATGGCGATATACCCCGATTGGAATGTCGCCCTTAATGATGATGCCATTCTTATGGGCATATTCCACTGCATCCAGTAGCTGCAAATGAAGATGGTATTGAAGAAAATACTGGAAAGCTATTTCATCGTAATGTTTTGCACGGGGGGAAACATATTTTTCAATGGATGCCTTGTCGTACTTGCTATAGATCTTCCATTTCGTAAAGTCGGCTGTACCATTTTTATCGCGCAAATAACAGAATGCCGCGTAAGGGATCAGCCAGTGCCGGTTTCCCTCGAAAAACCTTGCAAAATCTTTATCCTTCAGGAATTCATCTTTCTGCAGGTTGAATAATTCCCTGGCCGTTGAAAGTTTGAATTTCAATACCTGCTCATGATCAACAGCAGGCAGATCATTAAGTTGTTTCTGCTTTTTCTTCAGGGGTTTGATCAATGAAGCATACTTTTTCCCGGCCACTTCATTCAAACGGAGAAAAAGAGGATTCAATGCAAAGGCAGATATGGCTGCATAAGGATAGGAATCCGTCCAGGTATGCGTTGCAATGGTATCATTCACTGGAAGAACCTGTATCAGCTTTAACCCGCATTTTCCTGCCCAATCGACAAGCAATTTCATATCGGCGAATTCACCCACGCCAAATGAGTCTTTCGACCGCAAACTGAAAACAGGGACGGATAAACCGGCTCCTTTCCAGGTACTGTTGGCCAGGTGAACAAACCCATCATGCAGCAGGGTTAACTGGTCGCCGGAAAGAAATTCATGAAGGTTCCTGTTTTCACCTGCTTCAAATTTTATAAATTCTTTTTTCTGGGTATCATACACGCCATACTTGTATTGCAATGGCAGGTCTTCATTAGGAAGTTGTAATGAAATGGTCCACCACTCTTCTTCCTGTTGAAGTATGATCGGGGATGCCGTATCCCAATCTCCCAGTACCTGCCCGGAGCCCAGCAGGCATATAGCCTGGTGCTTATCGAGCAGTGGTGCCTGAACTTTAAAAATATGGTTGAAGGATTTTACTTTTTTGGCCTTGACC
>JAEWIW010000206.1 GCA_023386855.1 Bacteroidota bacterium
GTACTTAACTAGCTAAATGCCAAATATGAAAAGTAATCTTTTAAAAATAGCCCTGGTTGGCAGTATGATGGTAGGCGGGGTGGCCTGTACCAAGCTTGACCCGAATATTTACGACCAGACCGTTGAATTCTGGCAAACCCCTGAACAGATCGCTGCTGGTATTGCCCCGGCTTATGCCGAACTGAGAGGATTTCCCAGTGGGGATATCTTCGCCCTACAGGAAGTTACTTCAGATGAGATCATTGTTCCTACAAGAGGAAGCGACTGGTATGATAATGGCGACTGGCAGCAGCTTTGGCTGCATACCTGGACCATCAACCATGGCACTATCAACAACTCATGGGGATATATTTACGGGGGTATCGCCCGCGTAAACCTGATCATGCAACAGGTTTCCCAGCTGGAACCCGTTCCATCTGATATTGACAAGATCAATGCGGAATTGAAGACTATCCGCGCCTTCTATTATTACCTTGCCCTGGACCTGTTCGGTAAGGTTCCCATTGTAGAAAACTACGAAGCAGACCTTTCTACCGTAGTGAATAAACCAAGAGAAGAAGTGTTCACTTTCATAGAAAATGAACTGAAGACCAATGTTGCCCTGTTAACAGATGCTGTTGATGGAACAACCTATGGCAGGATGAACAAATGGTTTGCTTATTCACTCCTGGCCAAACTTTACCTCAATGCGGAAGTATATACCGGTACACCAAGATGGCAGGATTGTATTGATGCCTGTAACCAGGTGATCAATTCAGGAAAGTATTCACTGGAAGGAAATTTTCTGGATAACTTCAAGAATGCCAATGAAGGATCCAAGGAGAATATTTTCGTTATCCCATTTGATGCCAATAAAGGTTTGACTGGTCTGAACTTCCAGATGAGAACATTGCACTACCAGAGCAATGAAACCTTCAACCTGGCCGCTTCTCCCTGGAATGGCTTCTGTACCACCGCTGACTTTTACAACCAGTTTGCACCGGATGATAACCGCAGGGCCATGTTCCTTGTGGGTCAACAGTACAGCAAATCAGGTGCTCCCTTGAAAGACAAACAGGTTGATCTTCCACTGGTGTTTGACCCGGAAGTGCCTACGATTTCAAGCAATGCTCCTGCATTCAGGATGGCCGGTGCCCGTTCAGTAAAATATGAACCTACACCGAATACAGGTGGTGACCAGAGTAATGACTACGCTGTATTCCGACTGGCCGATATTATACTGATGAAAGCGGAAGCCCAGCTACGCAATGGAAGCGCCGCCGATGCACTGACCACCCTGAATACACCGATGGCTATCACCATCCGGGAAAGAGCTGGTCAGCCCAACTTCACCTCCATTAACCTCGATGAGCTCCTCAAAGAAAGAGCACGCGAAATGGCATGGGAAGGATGGAGAAGAAATGACCTGATCCGCTTTGGTAAATTCAATGATGCACGCGAACCGGATAAGGCCGTTTCTCCTGCATTCAGGAAACTATTCCCGATTCCAAAAGCACAGATCGACAGGAACAGTAACCTTACCCAGAACGACGGCTACTGATAATCTTTTCATTACTTATATTTATAAAGCAAGTAGTTCATCTACTTGCTTTATCTTTTAGCCCCGGTTCAAAAGAAACCTATGACCTCTGCCATGAATAAGTACCTGTTCGCTATTCTTGCCATTACCTTCCTTGGGTCGTGTAAAGAGGAGGGTGATTACGCTGCCCCGAAAGACCCGCTCTTCGTTGAAATGGAACCAGGTCAAACGAATATCGTGTTCAGCAACGACCTTTCCGAAGACCCTAATTTCAATGTGTTCAATTACCGCAATTATTATAACGGCGGTGGCGTGGCAATAGGTGATATCAACAACGACGGGCTTCCTGATATTTATTTTACCTCGAATTTGGGCAAGAATAAACTCTTCCTGAATAAGGGTAACTGGAAATTTGAAGACATTACCGCTAAAGCGGGTGTTGCAGGCACAAAAGCATGGAGTACAGGTGTGGCCATGGCCGATATCAATGGTGATGGTTTATTGGATATCTATGTATGCAACTCAGGGAATATTCAGGGCGATAATAAAGAGAATGAACTCTTCATTAATAAAGGCAATCTTCAATTCAGTGAGGAAGCCGCTGCATACGGTTTAGCAGATAATGGCCTGGCAACACATGCTGCCTTTTTTGATTATGATCTTGATGGCGACCTTGATTGCTACCTGCTCAATAATAGCTTCCGACCCATTGCAAGCTTTGGTTATAACCGCAACATCCGGAACGTCAGGGATCCAAAAGGGGGTCATAAATTTTTCCGGAACGACAATGGAAAATTTGTTGATATCAGTGAAGCTGCGCATATATATGGTAGTGAGATCGGCTTCGGGCTGGGTGTAAGTGTTGCCGACCTGAACGGCGATAGGTGGCCTGATATCTATGTGAGCAATGATTTTTTTGAGAAAGATTATTTGTACATCAACCAGAAAGATGGAACGTTTAAGGAATCTATCGAAGATTATACCGGTCATATCAGTCTTTCATCCATGGGTTCTGATATCGGCGACATCAACAATGATGGTAACTTCGACATCTTCACTTCCGAGATGCTTCCCGAAGGCGATAAAAAATTAAAGACCGTTACCCGCTTCGATGATTACGATGTATTTAATGCAAAGATCAAGGGCGATTTTTTTTACCAGTATATCCAGAATGCCTTGCATTTGAACAATGGTGATAGCACCTTTTCAGAAATAGCTTTTTACTCCAATGTTGCAGCCACCGACTGGAGCTGGGGCGGACTGATGTTCGATTTCAACAATGACGGGTGGAAAGATCTTTTCATCAGTAATGGTATCTATAAAGATATCACCAACCAGGATTTTATCGACTTCCTGGGTAATAACCAGAACAAGGAAAAAGTAATTTCAACAGGAAAATTTGATCATAAGGAATTCCTCGACGCCGTATCCTCAACTCCTGTTCCAAATTATGCATACCTCAATAATAAGGACCTGAGCTTCACAAATAAATCACAGGAATTTGGTCTTGGTAAACCAGGCTTCAGTAACGGATCGGCATATGGTGATCTTGACAATGATGGCGACCTGGACCTCGTGGTCAATAATGTGAACATGCCATGCTTTGTTTACCGCAATATGGCGAATGAAAAGCTGCATAATAATTTCCTTGCTGTCAAGCTTAAGGGAGATAAAAAAAATATTTCGGGTATTGGCGCGGAAGTGATCGTTCACGCTAAAGGTTTAAATCAAACCCAGTACCAGATGCTATCAAGGGGATTCCAATCGAGCGTCGATCCCAAGATGATCTTTGGTTTGGGTAATATCGATGTTATTGATTCAGTAGAAATTTTATGGCCGGCATTTACCCGCCAGGTGGTCATGAATGTAAAGCCCAATACTACCCTTGAATTATCGCAGGTGAATGCACGGCCTTACCAGTTTATTCCTGCTATTCAAAAGCCGATGTTCAGGAATACCAGCGATAAGGCTTTTGCATCGAAAACAAATCATGTTGAAAATTATTATATCGATTTTGATAAGGAGCGACTGATACCACAACTCTATTCCTCTGAAGGACCTGCATGTGCCGTGGCGGATGTCAATGGTGATGGACTGGATGATATTTTTGTAACAGGAGCGAAAGCTGATTATTCGAAATTGTTCATACAACAAATGGATGGCCGCTTTATCAACAGCGTTCAAAAGAGTGGACCTGCAGAACTCAATGCTGCAGATGGTACTGCGGCAGAATTCTTTGATGCTGATGGTGACAGGGATATGGATCTTGTAATAGTTTTTGGAGGTAATGAAGATGCCCCAGGTTCGCCTAACCTGTTCCCCCGTTTATTCATTAACAATGGACAGGGATTGTTTCGCGAGCAGCTTACAGCTTTTTCAAAAATAGCTACCAATGCTTCCTGCGTAAAAGCAGGGGATATGGATGGCGATGGCGATATGGACCTGTTTATTGGAGGAAGAGTGGTTTCGGGGATGTATGGCAAAACGCCCGACTCTTACCTGCTGTCGAATGATGGCCATGGAAATTTTACAGATGTTACAGCTAGTTATTCACCAGCCTTAAAGCAAATCGGGATGGTCACCGATGCAGCCATCACGGATATCGATCACAACGGAACCAATGATCTTTTACTAGTGGGAGAATGGATGCCATTAACCATATTTATGAATGAAGGCAAAAAATTTTCTTCACCAAAAATGCAGGCGGGATCAGAAGGATTATGGAATTGCATGAAGCTTGCGGATCTTGACCAGGATGGGGATAGTGACCTTGTTTTAGGTAACCAGGGAAGAAACGCGAAAGTGTATGGTGATGCAAAGCACCCAGTGCAAATGTATATTGGCGATTTTGACCAGAATGGTCAGACCGAATCAGTGCTGAGTTATTATAAAAGTGATAGCATGGCTTATCCATTACCCCTGCGATCCGACCTGGTGATGCAGGTGCCGGCATTAAAAAAGAAGTTCCTGAAATATTCAGATTATGCCGGCAAGCATATGGATGAAGTTTTGACGGAAGAGCAATTAAAGAATGCAGTAATTAAAAAGGCCAGTGAATTGAGAACCTGTATAGGCATCAACAACGGGAAAGGTGATTTCACGCTAAAGCCCCTGCCTGCCAGGGCGCAATTATCGAAGGTGTTTGGCATTCTGGCGGAAGATATTGATGGTGACAATGTAACGGACCTGCTGCTGGGAGGAAATTTCTTTGGTGTTAAACCAGAGATAGGCAGGTTTGATGCCAGTTATACCACCCTTTTTAAGGGCGATGGGAAAGGTAATTTTGAATTTGTACCCAATAAAACAAGTGGTATCTATGTGAAAGGTGAGTTGAGGGATATCGCAGGTATAAGAACTGCCAGTGGAAGGAAAATACTTTTTGCGCGAAATAATGAACCCCTGCTGCTTTATGAACGAACATCAAAATAATATGGTCCAGGCTGACCCACCCAAAAGAAAACCGGCTTTAATTATATTGGTATTGATCGTAGTGCTAGGCCTGATCGCCCTGGTTTCGATGCCTGTAACAAGGATCGTTTCCTATACCCTCAATGTGAAATCCTCTCCCATGGTAGTGTACAGGGAATTGTCCATGCCCGCAAATTATTCGGCCTGGTATACCGATTCCAGTGCTACTCCAAAGGAATTCCGCCTGCAGGAATACCCTGATTCCATGAAGATCCACTTCACTGTTTTGCACAAAGAAAGAAAGGAGTCATCGGGACTGTTTTCAGTACATGCCGGTATGGACGGAACCAGCTATATTCAGAATCACGAAACCTTACAGGTAAGATCACTGGTGGATAAAATAAAATTCTTCATCTCCCCGGCATCATTTAAAACATTCTATAATAAAAAGGTCGACAGGCTTCGGTCATTTCTTGAAGATACACGCTGGGAATCTGCGGGGGTAAGGTTCAGTCCAACCCTGATGCCTCATCATTACATCGTGGCATATGGGGATAGCATCAGGCCGGGAACAGAAGACATACAGATCGTCCAGTTTTATAAGAAGATCAGTGAAACGGTGCCAGGGGATAAACTGGAGAACATAGAACGCCCTGAAAGCAGGATCAAGATCACCGCTGGTAAACTTCCCTACTTCCAGGTGGGAATTCAGTTAAAAGATTCCAGCTTCAAAGTGCCTTCGCCGCTGGTGAAACTTGAAGTACCCGAATGCAAGATCATTTTAGGAGCGGTCAAAGGAAATTACTCGGGTATCGAGGCATCACTGGAAATCATGCGCGACTGGATCAAAAAGAATCATCTTATCACTGCAACACATCCATGGATTGAACATAAGGTAATTACCAGCCAGGACCAGGTTTTACTCACCGATTCATTGTATATCATTCAACCGGTATATTTCTATCCAAAAAAATAATTCATTGATCAATCGTAAGGTTTACATAATAAGTAACTGTTCTAACTTCAAAAGTTCATATTATTTGTAACCGTTCTAACATCAAATACAGTTCACATCATTTGTAACTGTTCCAACGGAAAAAAATTATTATGCGTTGTATACTTTTATCATACCTGTGCATGTTCCTTCTATATTCCTGCAAACAGGGTGATAAAACTTTGTTTACATCACTTGATCCTTCGAATACAGGAATTCATTTCATTAATGCATTGAATGAGAATGACAGCGTCAATATCCTCGATTACATGTATTATTATAATGGTGCCGGGGTAGCGATCGGTGATATTAATAATGATAATCTCCCCGATATTTTTTTTGCTGCCAATAATGGAAAGAATAAACTCTATATCAATAAAGGCAATTTAAGGTTTGAAGAAGCTACTGCTTCCTTTGGTTCATTGCAAACGCCGGAATGGACCACTGGTGTTACCATGGCTGATGTGAATGGTGATGGGTGGCTCGACATCTATGTATCTGCAGTGGGTGATCACCAGTCGTGGACGGCCGGAGTCAACAGGGTGTTTTTTAAAAATGCAGGCAATACATTATTCATCAACCAGGAAGGAAAAAAATTTATTGAATCAACAACAAAGTATGGACTCGATATAAAAGGATACAATACACAGGCTGCCTTCTTTGATGCGGATCATGATGGTGATCTTGATCTTTTCCAATTGCAGCATTCGGTGCACCAGACCGATGTGTATGGAGATACCAGCCTGCGGCATAAATACAATGAACACTCGGGAGGGAAATATTATCGCAACGATAATGGATTCTTTACTGACCAGACAAAAACATCGGGTATTATCAGTTCAGCATTGGGATATGGACTCGGTGTTGCAGTGGCTGATTTCAACAATGATGGTTGGGATGATATTTATGTAGGAAATGATTTTCATGAGAACGATTATTATTACCTGAATACTGGTGGAAAGTTTATAGAGAAAAGCAAGGAAGCATTTGGGCATACTTCCAATTTTTCAATGGGTAATGATGTTGCCGATATTGATCATAATGGCTGGATGGACATCATTACACTGGATATGCTTCCCGCCAATGAAAAAATTCTGAAAGCTTCAATGGGCGACCGGCCACTGGATATTTATAACAATCAATATAGCCAGGGATATCATTTCCAGAATGCAAGGAATTGCCTGCAGCTTAATATTGGTGAGGGAGAAAAATTCGCGGAGATCGGTCTGTACAGTGGGGTGGCAGCAACCGACTGGAGCTGGAGCCCACTGCTGGCGGATTTCAACATGGATGGAAATACAGACCTGTTCATTACGAATGGGATAAAAAGCCGGTTGAACGACCTGGACTATATCAAGTTCCTTTCCGGGACGAATAACAGGAATAAGAATATGGATGGTAGAAGTTTTGATCGTGAGATCCTTTCACACCAACCTCCTGGTGAATGGAGTAATTATCTTTTTACAGGTTCCGATTCGTTGAAATTTACTGATGCATCTGCTGCCAGCGGCTTCACAGAAAAGGGATTATCCAATGGAGCGGCATATGCAGATCTTGATAATGACGGTGACCTCGACCTGGTGGTGAATAATCTAAATGCAGTGGCATCGGTATATGAAAACCATTCTATTGACAGGTCTGCAAAGAGAAAAGAAAATGAATTTCACTGGCTAACAATTTCGGTTACTGGTGAGGGTAAGAACAGGTTTGGTTTGGGAACAAAAGCCATATTATATGCAGGTGGCAGGAAGTATTACCAGCAATTGCATACCACAAGAGGATTTATGAGCAGTGTAGAACCGCTCTTTCATTTTTATACCGGCAGAACACAAAAGGCAGATAGCCTGGTGATCATCTACCCTGGAAATAAAGTGTATGTAATGAAGTATCCTCCGATGGATAGGCTTTTAAAAGTTAATCCAGTTGCAATGACTGCCAGCAGTCAACAGGCTGAACATTATTTAAAAGACATGGTGCAACATTTTTTTACTGATATCAGTAAATCGACCGGGATAAAGTTTGTGCATAGGGAAAATGATTTCGATGATTTTAACCGGCAATGGTTCATTCCACACCAGTTATCAAAAGCAGGTCCGGCCATTGCGGTAGGCGATATTAATAAAGACTCGCTGGAGGATATTTATTTTGGCGGTGCTAAGAACCAACCTTCCCAGGTATATATGCAGTTACCGGGAGGAAGCTTCCGTTTAATGGAACAGCCAGCAATAGCATTGGATAGTTTGTCGGAAGATGTGGATGCCGTTTTTTTTGATGCTGATAATGATGGTGACCAGGATCTCTATGTGGCCAGTGGGGGTTATGAATTCAAGGATGGAAATCCTGCTGTAGCAGACAGGCTATACCTTAATGATGGTAAGGGAAATTTTTCGCGATCTCCTGTTTCATTGCCTTCGGCGCAGAAATCCTGTGTTGCAGTATCCGACATCGATAAGGATGGAGACCTGGACGTTTTTGTTGGTGGTTTAACTGATCCGCTTCAATATGGAGTGGCCGAACCATTTTATTTGCTGGTCAATGATGGGAAAGGGAATTTTCAGAATGTGGTTAACGCAAATACTTCTCTTTTAACTGGCATTGTCAGGGATGCGGTATTTGCGGATGTTGATGGCGACGGTATTGAAGAATTGATCATAGTTGGCGAATGGATGGAGCCCTTAATGTTTAAGATGGAAAAGGGCCGTATCGGGCAGGCCATTAAGCTGAACAATAAAAAAGGCTGGTGGCAATCGGTAGAAGCTGCCGACCTTGATGGGGATGGGGATAAGGACATCCTGTTGGGTAATTTCGGGTTGAATTCAAAGCTTAATCCATCGGAAGGTCCGTTAAGATTGTATTTGATGGACCCAGATCATAATGGAACTACCGACCAGGTGCTGGCCATAAAAAAGGATGGAAATTATTA
>JAEWIW010000187.1 GCA_023386855.1 Bacteroidota bacterium
TATGATCCAAAAGATCATTATGAGCCGGAAGAAACCACGGAAGATTTTAAAGCCCACTCCAAACTGTATGAGCGATTCATGCGGTTGAAGCAATGGCGTTTACTGAAGCCTTTTTTAAAGAAAGACAGTCAAAACAATAACCTTTCATCACCCAATGGAGGAAGCCGTACGCTTACAAAAATGCGTTCAGTGCTGTCGTTCTTTTTTAATTTCTGATACTGTTCCTGTAATCCAGGTCATATTTTCTAACTACCAAATTTTCAACATTCATGAAAGTAGTTCTTGGTTTTAGCGGTGGATTGGATACCTCGTTTTGTGTAAAGTACCTCGGTGAAGATCTCGGTTACGAAGTGCACAGCATAATCGTAAACACAGGTGGCTTTACCGAAGAAGAATTAAAACAGGTTGAAGCACATGCTTATAATCTTGGTGTGAAAACACATACCACCGTAAACGCTGTTGAGAGCTATTATGATTCCATCATCAGGTACCTGGTCTATGGAAATGTACTGAAGAACAATACCTATCCTTTAAGTGTAAGCGCCGAACGCCTCAGCCAGGCACTGCATATTGCAAAGCACGTTAAGGAACTTAATGCCGATACCGTTGCCCATGGCAGCACCGGCGCAGGTAACGACCAGGTTCGGTTTGATATGATCTTTAATATCATGATCCCCGGTGTAAAGATCCTTACTCCTATCCGTGATCTTAAGTTGAGTCGTGAAGAAGAGATCAGCTACCTCAAGGGAAAAGGGGTATCGATGAATTTCGATAAAGCCATGTACTCGATCAATAAAGGTTTATGGGGAACAAGCGTTGGAGGAAAAGAGACACTTTCTTCAAAAGGCATGCTGCCTGAAGAAGCATGGCCAACACAGGTTACCAAACAGGGCAGTGAAGAAGTGAAGTTAAGCTTTGAAAAAGGAGAGCTTAGGAAAGTGAATGACCATTCCTTTGCACATCCTTCCGCAGCTATTCAATACCTTCAATCCATTGCAGGCGGCTATGGTATCGGAAGGGATATCCATGTCGGCGATACCATTATCGGCATCAAGGGCCGCGTGGGATTTGAAGCCGCAGCACCCATGGTGATCCTTAAGGCACACCATGCACTGGAAAAACATGTACTCACCAAGTGGCAGCTTACATGGAAAGACCAGTTATCTTCGTTCTATGGAAACTGGCTGCATGAAGGGCAGATCCTTGATCCCGTGATGCGTGATATTGAAGCTTATCTTATCCAGTCGCAGCAGAATGTTACCGGTGATGTTTTTGTTCAGCTGATGCCATACCGTTTCCAGGTGATCGGCATTGATTCACTATACGATCTTATGAGCAGCAAGTTCGGGAAGTATGGTGAAATGAATTCGGGCTGGACGGGAGAAGATGTTCGTGGCTTCAGTAAGATCTTCGGTAACCAGACAATGATCTATCACCAGGTGAAAGAATCCGCAAATCAATCATAATGCAAAAGATCAGGATATCCATTGTTGGAGGAGCAGGTTATACAGGAGGGGAATTGATCCGTTTACTCATCAACCATCCCAACGCGGAGATCATCAATATCTTCAGCAGGAGCAATGCAGGGAAACCTGTATCGTCAGTGCACCAGGACCTTGCCGGTGAAACACCGCTGGAGTTCGATGGTCACGTGGCCCAGGATGCTGACCTGGTATTTCTTTGCCTCGGTCATGGTGATGCAAGAAAATTTCTTACAGAAGAAACCATTCCTTCAACATCAAAGATCATTGATCTTTCAAACGATTTCAGGCTGAAGGCAAATGCGAGGTTTGAAGATAGAGAATTTGTATATGGCCTTCCTGAACTCAACAGGGAACAGATCATTGAAGCACAAAATATTGCCAACCCGGGATGCTTTGCCACCGCAATTGAAATGGGATTGCTTCCTTTGGCAAAGGAAGGGCTGCTGCAAAATATATATACCACCGGCATAACCGGTTCTACAGGAGCTGGCCAGGGTCTTTCTCCCACTTCTCATTTCTCATGGAGAGCCAATAATATCCAGGCTTATAAAACATTAACGCACCAGCATCTTGGAGAGATCAGTGAATCCATCGTTCAGCTGCAAAGCGGTAACAATATAAACCTGAGCTTTATTCCCTGGCGCGGTGATTTTTCAAGAGGCATCTTCATCAGTTCACAACTCGATTGTGATCTTGATATAAAAGAACTAGAAGATATATACCAGTCCTTCTACCAGGATGCGGTTTTCACACACCTTATCAAGGAACCTATATTCCTGAAGCAGGTGGTAAATACGAACAAATGCCTGGTACAACTTGAGAAAGTTGGTACCAAGCTGGTGATTCATTCCATTCTTGATAACCTGCTGAAAGGCGCGTCGGGACAGGCGGTGCAAAACATGAACCTCATGTTTGGACTGGAAGAAAATGCAGGACTCAAACTAAAAGCCAATTATTTTTAACCGCATCAACTTTCAATATGAACCTGTTCGACGTTTACCCCATCAATGATATTACCATCGTAAAAGCGATGGGATCCAAAGTATGGGATGATAAAGGAACTGAATACCTCGATATGTATGGCGGTCATGCCGTGATCTCTATCGGTCATACACACCCTCATTATGTTGAGCGACTCACCAGCCAATTGAACAAGGTAGGATTCTATTCCAACTCTATCAGGATACCCTTGCAGCAACAACTTGCTGAATTGCTTGGAAGGGTTTCGGGCAAAACGGATTACCAGCTTTTTCTTTGCAACTCTGGTGCGGAAGCCAATGAAAATGCGCTAAAGCTCGCCTCCTTTCATACTGGTAGAAAAAAAATCACTGCGTTCAAAAAAGCCTTTCATGGCCGTACATCGCTGGCGGTGGCTGCAACAGATACCCCTTCAATTATAGCACCGGTTAACCAAACCGATAACATAACTTTTCTTCCCTTCAACGATGAAGCAGCATTGAATGATGCCTTTGAAAAAAATGGTGCTGAGATCGCTGCAGTGATCATCGAAGGCATACAGGGTGTGGGCGGAATCAATGTAGCCAGTGAAAATTTTCTCCGGTTGATCCGTTCTCTATGTGATAAATATGGAGCCGTGTTTATTGCCGACAGTGTTCAATGTGGTTATGGAAGAAGTGGAAAGTTCTTTTCACAGGATTTTGCCGGTGTGAACGCGGATATCTATTCCATGGCCAAGGGTATGGGTAATGGATTTCCTGTTGGCGGCATTATCATCGCACCACATATCAATGCACGTCATGGCATGCTGGGCACTACTTTCGGTGGTAATCATCTTGCATGCGCTGCTGCACTTGCAGTGTTAGAAGTGATCGAAAAGGAACAACTCATGGATAACGCTGCTGAGATAGGAGAATACCTCATGAATGAACTGAGATCCATTGCTCCACTCAGCAATGTTAGGGGTCGCGGACTCATGATCGGTTTTGATGTTCCTGAAGAGATCAAAGACCTTCGCAAAGAACTGCTGTGGAAACATAAGATATTCACCGGCGAAGCAAAACCAAATGTCATCCGGTTATTGCCTTCACTTGCCTTAACAAGAGCCGAAGCCGACCAGTTCCTCAGCGCATTGAAAGATGCCATTCAAACCATTACTTCTTCTTCTAAAACCATGGTTCAATAATGAAGAATTTCGTTTCTGTAAATGATGTTCCCGATATAAATGCACTGGTAGAGAAAGCGCTGGGTTATAAAGCCGACCCGTATAAGGATAATAAACTGGGTGCAAAAAAAAGGATTGGACTTTTATTCCTCAATCCCAGTATGCGTACAAGGTTAAGTACACAGATCGCGGCACAGCAACTGGGTATGGAAGCGATCGTATTTAACGTGGGCAGCGAAGGCTGGGCGCTGGAGTTTGAAGAAGAAGCCATAATGAGCGGTTCTACCTCTGAACATGTGAAAGATGCAGCGCCGATCATGGGAAAATATTTTGACATCCTTTGCATCCGAACCTTTCCTTCTTTGAAGAATAAGGAAGATGATTATAGCGAACTGTATATAAACCAGTTCATACGCTATGCCGGCATACCAGTGGTAAGCCTGGAAAGCGCAACCCTTCACCCTTTGCAGAGTCTTACGGATATTATTACTATCAAAGAGCAGATGAAAGCATCGCCTGCAAAGTTTGAAGGAAGGAAACCAAAGATCGTTCTCACCTGGGCACCACATGTTAAGCCACTGCCACAATGCGTTGCCAACAGTTTTTCACAATGGGTGAATGCATGGGGTGAAGCAGATTTCGTAATTGCACACCCGGAAGATTATGAACTGGATACTAAATTCACTGAAGGAGCAACCATCACGCACAACCAGGAGGAAGCGCTACGCGATGCCGATTTTGTTTACGTGAAGAACTGGAGCACTTACCATGATTATGGTAAGATCTATTGCAATGATCCTGAATGGATGCTGGATAATGAAAAGCTCAGGCTTACCAATGATGCCAAAGTGATGCATTGCCTGCCGGTAAGAAGAAATGTTGAGTTGAGTGATGAGATACTTGATGGTCCAAACAGCATTGTAACCCATGAAGCATCGAACCGGGTATGGGCCGCACAGGCCGTCCTTGCAGAGATCCTGGCCAATCAAAATAAAACAGGTTAAGGACCTTTTGGTCTTTTATTCATCACAAAATATTCCAGCTTTGAATTTATCAGTCATCAAGATCGGGGGAAATATCATCGACAATGAACAATCATTGATCAGCTTCCTTGAGCAACTGGCCGAGATCAAAGGAAAGAAGATACTTGTACATGGAGGCGGTAAACTGGCGACACGACTTGCAGAACAACTCGGTATTCCACAACAGATGGTTGAAGGGAGAAGGATCACTGATGCTGAAACCCTTAAGATCATTACGATGGTTTATGCAGGCTATATCAATAAAAATATCGTTGCGCTGTTACAGGGCAATGGCGCAAATGCCATCGGGATCTGCGGTGCAGATAATGATACCATCAGGGCACATAAGCGTTCACACCCAACAATTGATTATGGTTTTGTAGGTGATATTGAAAATATCAATGCCAATTTCCTGAAGCAACTGGTGATGGATGGAATGATACCGGTTGTAGCCCCACTGACGCATGATGGAAAAGGACAGTTGCTCAATACCAATGCCGATACCATTGCACAGGAGATCGCCACTTCATTAAGCAGTTATTTTAATGTTCACCTGGTATATTCATTCGAGAAAGCCGGTGTACTGGAGAATGCAGAAGATGAATCCACGGTTATTCCTTATATCAATCCTTCGAATTACCGTGAACTGAAAGCTTCCGGTAAAATATTCGCAGGCATGATACCCAAACTGGATAATGCTTTTGCAGCGCTGGATAAAGGAGTCAAGAAAGTAATTATTGGTAAAGCCTCTTCGCTGCAGTCGCTGGTGGATGGAAGAGAAGGAACTACCATTATTGCCGACTGATTCATTGATCCTACTCCTACCCCCTTGAAATCAACTGCACCTTCAAAACAAGCTTATGACCAACGATCATTTACATGCATTAACGGAAGAAGCCATATCACTGCTGAAAGAACTGATCTCCACTCCTTCATTCAGTAAAGAGGAAGACCAGACAGCAGGTATTCTTACAAGATATATTGCAACCCATGGCATTGTCCATACCAGGGTAAAGAATAATGTATATGCTTTCAACCAGCATCATGATCCGTCAAAGCCTACTATCCTGCTCAATTCACACCACGACACCGTGAAACCCAATAAGGGATATACATTAGATCCTTTTTCTCCCTTGATAAAGGATGAAAAATTATTCGGGCTTGGATCCAATGATGCAGGCGGGGCGCTGGTTTCCTTATATGCTGCCTTCCTATATTTTCACAGCCGTACCGACCTTAAATATAATTTGCTTTATGCTGCAACTGCAGAGGAAGAAATTTCTGGAAGAGACGGCATAGAATTCCTGCTTCCCATGCTTGGTGATATCGATTGTGCAATTGTTGGAGAGCCAACCCTGATGCAGATGGCTGTTGCTGAAAGAGGATTGCTGGTGATGGATGGACTAGCCACTGGTGTTGCGGGCCATGCAGCGAGGGAAGAAGGGGAAAATGCGTTGTATAAGGCAATTGATGATATCAACTGGATAAGGAATCATAGGTTCGAAAAAGTTTCGCCGCTGCTGGGGCCTGTAAAGATGAGCGTTACCGTGATCAATACTGAAAACAAGGCGCATAATGTTGTGCCGGCCAATTGCAGCTTTGTGATTGATGCTAGGATCAACGAGCTTTATGATTTTGAAGAAGTGATCGATACCATACAGCGTAATATCAAAAGCAGTATTACACCACGTAGCCTTAGGATGCGTTCATCTTCCATTGCATTGGATCACCCGCTGGTAAAGGCAGGAATGGAACTTGGAAGAAAACCTTATGGCTCACCTACAACATCGGATAAAGCGCTGATGCCTTTTCCCGCATTAAAGATGGGTCCTGGTGATTCTGCAAGGAGCCATACTGCCGATGAATTTATTTATGTAAAAGAAATTGGGGAAGGCATTGAACTGTACATCTCCTTACTCGAAAAAGTATTAGTATCATGAAACTCTGGAGCAAAGAAAATACAAGCACTTCTGCAATGATCGAGAAGTTTACCGTAGGCAGGGATCCTGAATTTGATATCCTGTTGGCGGAATATGATGTGATCGGTTCTATTGCACATGTGAAGATGCTGGGATCAACCGGGTTGCTTACTGAAGAAGAAGCATTGATGGCGGTGGATGGACTGGAATCTATTCTTAAAGAAATCCGTGATGGAATATTTAGTATTGAACCCGGTATTGAAGATGTGCACTCACAGGTCGAATTTCTTCTCACAAAAAGAATTGGAGAAACAGGTAAGAAAATTCATAGTGGAAGAAGCCGAAACGACCAGGTGGCGGTGGATATCAAGTTATTCCTGCGCGCAAAAATCCTTGAGATAAAAGAAGAAGTATCGAATGTTTTCCAGCTATTGATACATAAAAGCGAGCAACATAAGAATGTGTTGCTGCCGGGCTATACGCATTTGCAGATCGGCATGCCATCTTCCTTTGGCCTCTGGTTTGGCGCTTATGCCGAAAGCCTGGTAGATGACCTGGAAATGCTGGCAGCAGCCTATGCTGTTACCAATAAGAACCCGCTGGGTTCGGGTGCAGGCTATGGTTCAAGTTTCCCGTTGAACAGGAAAATGACCACCGAATTGTTGGATTTTGGAAGCATGCATTATAATTCTGTGTATGCGCAGATGTCGAGGGGTAAGACCGAGAAACTCGTAGCCATGGCATTAAGTTCTATTGCTGCTACAATCGGAAGACTGGCAATGGACAATTGCCTTTACCTTAACCAGAATTTCGGGTTTATTTCTTTTCCCCCGGAACTCACTACCGGCAGCAGCATCATGCCACATAAAAAGAATCCCGATGTGTTTGAACTGATCAGGGCAAAATGCAACAGGATACAATCCATCCCGAATGAATTAAGCCTGCTATTGGCCAACCTTCCTTCGGGTTACCATCGCGATCTGCAGCTCACCAAGGAGATCCTTTTTCCGGCAATCACTGAATTAAAGAACTGCCTGGAGATGACCAGCCTGATGATCAGCAATATTGAAGTGAAAGAGAATATCCTCGCTGATGAAAAATACAAGTACCTGTTCAGTGTGGAAGCGGTAAATGAGTTGGTGAACCAGGGTATTGCGTTCAGGGATGCTTACCAGCAGGTTGGAAACCAGATCAACAATGGAACCTTCCGGTTTGACCATACAAAACCATTGGTCCACACCCATGAAGGAAGTATTGGGAACCTTTGCAACGATAAAATCTCGGAGGAATTCGAGAAAGTGAAGGAGAAGTTTTAGACCCCGTGGCACGCCCCCGTGGCACGGGGGCGTGCCACGGGGTGGTATTTTTACAGCCCGCTCACCCTTGAAGGGGTATCCTTTCCCTCCACAATCGACCTTGAACTGATGGCAATAGCCTCAATGATCCGGGCCATATTTTCCATATCCAGGGTCCCGATCTCATCATCAGCCGTATGGTAATATTTTTCACTGTCCATCTTTGATGTTGAAATAGTATGTGCCGGTACACCCAACCTCGCCAGCGTAGCATTATCTGAACGATAAAAAAGGTTCTGGTCGGGGTATGGATCAGGGTAGAATTTGAAGTCTGACCCCTCGAGATTCTTCTCCAGTATCTTTCCCATATCACTCTTTTCATAACCCGTGATATACGCTGAGTTGGTTCCCCACTTGCTTTCCGTACCGATCATTTCAATATTGAACATGGCCATGATCTTTGCAGGATCATACTGCCCTGAGAAATGTTTTGATCCAAAGCCACCGGTTTCTTCTCCCGTAAATGCAGCAAAAAGAATAGTGCGTTCATTATTCTTCTGCTTGGCAAAATGATGCGCCAGCATGATCACCGCCGTAGTTCCGGATGCATCATCATTAGCGCCGTTGTAAATAGAATCACCTTCTGCTGTTGGCTTGCCAATACCGATATGATCGTAATGCCCCGAGAAAACCACGTATTCGTCCTTCTTCTTTTTACCCGGGAGAATACCCACCACGTTCTTCATTTTCATGGCAGTCACTTCCTGCCTGAATTCAACAGCATAAGTGGTAGGCGATTCGGTAGTAAGTATGGCTATAACATTATTTTTCATTGGTGCTCCTTCCCTTCGGAATCTTTTCAGGCTATTGAACAGGCGCATATGCTTATTATCCACAAATACAACATAGTTGTTTTTACTATCCGCCAGCATTCGCTGCATACTGGTATAAAGTGTATCATTGACACCTATTTTTTCCACTTTATACCCTGATTTTTCATCCATTTTAATTTCATTTTCAGAAGAAAAACCAACAATATTGCGTGGATCCACTGCCAGGCCATTGATTGTGCCGGATGCAGAGATGAACCTGTTCCTGTTGATCGTGAATTCCTGGAAATAACTGCTTCCACTCACTGGTTGCAGACCTGCTTTGCGAAATTCTGTTGCGATAAAATCTGCAGCCTTATCAAGGCCTTCACTGAATATAGCCCTTCCTTTCAGTTCATCTGAAGATAGAAATTCTTCCACCCTTTGAACCTCTGCAACGGATGCCAGTGGCTTTGATCCTGCAGCAGTTTGCGCAAAAGAAATATTGGGGCTAACAACAAATTGCAGGCAACAGAGGCTGCCTGCAAGAATCATAATTTTCCTGTTCATTTGAATGGTATATGGGACGGACATTAATAATTAAAGACTCATCATTTCCTTGAACTTCACGGTCTGCCTGCGGCTCACTTCGATCTTCTCACCGCCTTTTAATTCCAGCAGCAGACCACCATTGAAGTAAGGTTCGATCTTATCGATCAGCCTGAGGTTCACGATATGTTTCCTGTTGGCCCTGAAGAAAACCTTTTCATCAAGTCTTTCTTCCAGTGCATTCAGTGATTTCAATATTAAAGGCTTGTTGGTGCTGAAATAAACTTTCGCATAATTACCTACGCTTTCAAATAACCTGATATCAGAAAGCTTTACAAACCAGCAACGTTCACCATCTTTTACAAATACCTGGTCGTTCTCCGTTAAGATGGAACGATTGATATTCGCGGGGTTGAGGTTATTCTGTTCACGTTCTTCCTGCGCATGCAATTTTTGAATGGCATCTGCAAGTCGCCTCGGTTCAACGGGCTTGAGCAGGTAGTCCAGCGCGTTAACTTCAAAAGCTTTCAGTGCATATTCATCATATGCGGTAGTAAAAATGACATTCGGTGCGCGGTCGAGTTCACTCAACAATTGAAATCCTGTTTTTCCCGGCATCTGGATATCAAGGAACACCAGGTCGGGGGCAAGTGTTTCAATTTTCTCAACGCCATCTTCAGCGTTGGCTGCTTCTCCCACCACTTCGATCTCGGGGTGGTCCATCAGCAGTTTTTTTAATTCAGTCCTGGCAAGACGTTCATCGTCGATGATTAGGGCTTTGGTCATGTTCATGTGTTTATGCCAACGGGGATCAGCACTCTGGCTTCAACCATCCCGTTAAGCTGCTTTATTTCGAAATTTGCTTTATCTCCAAATAATAATTGCAACCTGTTTTTGGTACTGGAAAGTCCGAACCCATCGCCATTGTATTCACCATTCAGGTGGCCTGAATTCTGGACAATCAGTTCGTGGTAGTCCTCGCGGTAGTCTGAGATCACTTTTACTATTCCACCACTCACCTGCTTGCCGATGCCATGCTTGATGGCGTTCTCCACCAGTGTCTGCAGCATCATGGGTGGAACGGGCTGGTCGAGCGTATCCTCATCGATCTTATATTCAATCTTCAGCCTGTCTTCAAACCGGATATGTTCCAATGCAAGATAATCTTTCACGATATTCAGTTCCTTTTCGAAAGGCACCGTTTCCTGTTTTTCCGTTTGCATGCTCGACCGCAGGATATTGCTCAGCTCGGTGATCGCTTTGCGTGCGCGGCCCGGGTTCTCATCGATCAGTGCCCTGATACTGTTGAGCGCATTGAAAATAAAATGCGGGTTGATATGGGATTTGATCGTTTTCAGTTCAAGCTCCTTTACCAGGGACTCGAGTTTAAGGGTATCCACCTGCTGGCGGCGGCTTTTCTCAATATAATGATAAATATAGTAGAGCAGCACCCAGGGAATGATATAGATGCCGATGTTAAGGATATTGGCAAACAGCCGGGTTGAAAAATCCAGGCCTTTCTTGTTCTCGGTGAGATCAAAAGCCTCGTTCAGTC
>JAEWIW010000254.1 GCA_023386855.1 Bacteroidota bacterium
CATCAAAGCGGAATACATTCACAAAGGCATCAGCAACATAACTGCTTTGAGCAATGATATATGATCCGTCGTTTTGTAAAAGGATATCGGAATTAAAGATATTGTTCCCGAAAATTTTCATTTCATTAAGAGCGCCATCCGCACCAACAATTCCATTAACCTGGCGATTATAAATTGGGTTGGACAGTGTTCTTGAATAGCCATTCACAACCAGTTTATTGTTTACCATATGCAATTGCTGGAAAATATCAAACCGCTTGTCAAGGTCGTATTGATAACTCCATATTACAGTGCCATTGGTTCGGTCCAGCTTTGTGATCAACGCATTATTATGTGCGGCTCTGGAAGTGCCTGTAACATATTACCCACCTGCATCCTGTGCGATCTCTAAAAAGAGGTCAGTACCCGTATTGTCATAAATGGAAGACCATAAAGGGGCTCCTGTTGAATTAAGTTTTATGAAGAAAGCGGCCGACTGGTCGAGCAGGTCAAACCTGGTACCTGTTAGCAAAATAGACCCATCGTTGTCAAGGGTCATATCGTACAGTGATAATTTGTTTTCACTGATCTTTTTTGTCCACCTGGCATTTCCATTGATATCCACTTCAGACAGGATGATCCATTCTTCATTGGTTTGACCGGCAAGGATAATATTACCATCCGGTTTAACGGCCATTCTCAACCAGAGGTCATTGCTTTCAAGGTCAAAAGAACGCTGCCAGAGAGGGTTTCCGCTTGAATCGGTTTTAACCAGGAGGGCATCCACATTGGAGAAATTATTATCAATCGAACCTGCCAGCAAAAATGTGCCGTCAGGCTGTTGAACGAGGTCGTTTACCAGGATGGATTTTCCACCAGCCGCACGAAGAATTTTATGAAAATAGGTCGCATCACAGTTGCCTGTCAATGATGCCAACGCAGTGGGCATGATCCTATCGGAATGCAGTACAGGTGCAGATTTGGGATCAACCGCATGAAAAAGCATAAGGCTATATAAACCTGCGATCAGTTGGTTCAGGTAAGGCAATAGGGGCATCAAACTAAAGATAATAACATTCTTTGCCTTTATACAATGTGCTATCTTTTTTTCTGCATGGTGACCCTGGTTTTTCTATTCAAAATCTTCAAGACCTTTTTTAATGATATCCACGGCTTGATTTAATTGTTCTTCATTGATCACCAGCGGTGGGGCCAGCCTGATCTTGTCGCCATGAGTAGGTTTTGCCAGCAGTCCATGATCGCGCATGCGCAGGCAGAGTTCCCAGGCTGCTTCTTTATTGGGATGGTCAATAACAATAGCATTCAATAAACCTTTACCTCTTGTAAGTTTGATCAGTGGAGAATTTAATTCCTGTAACTGGTGTCGTAAATGTTCACCCATAAGTGTAGCATTGGCGGCCATATTTTCTTCCTGTAAAACCGTGAGGGCTGTTATGGCTACCTTGCAGGCCAGCGGGTTGCCACCGTATGTAGATCCATGTTCACCGGGTTTGATGGTCAGCATTACCTGGTCATCAGCAAGCACTGCTGACACCGGAAGTGTTCCTCCACTCAGCGCTTTCCCAAGGATAAGTATATCGGGCCTTACTTCTTCATGATCACAGGCCAGCATTTTACCGGTGCGGCATAAACCGGTCTGGATCTCATCGGCGATAAACAATACATTGGCATCGGCGCATAATTTTTTGGCGGAAGACAGGTACCCTTCTGAAGGTACAACTACACCCGCCTCACCCTGGATGGGTTCTACCAGGAAGCCGGCAACATTTGGATCCTGTAAGGCTACTTCCAATGCAGGCAGATCGTTGAATGGAATTATGATAAATCCAGGCATGAAAGGCCCGAATCGGCTATAGGAAGAAGGATCTGTACTGAATGAAATCACGGTTCCTGTTCTGCCGTGAAAGTTCTCGGCGCATACAATGATCTTCGCCTTATTTTCCGGGATGCCCTTTTCTGTATATCCCCAACGGCGGCAGAGCTTGATGGCTGTTTCCACCGCTTCCACACCGGTATTCATGGGCAATACCTTATCGTAGCCGAAAAAATTGGTGATGAATTGCGCATACTCACCCAGCAGGTCACTGTGAAATGCCCTTGAGGTGAGGGTTAGTTTCTGTGCCTGTTCTACCAGCGCAGCAATGATGGCGGGGTGGCAATGGCCCTGGTTAACGGCGGAATAACCGCTGAGGAAATCAAAGTATTGTTTATCATCAACATCCCATACGTAGATGCCCTGTCCACGGTTTAGAACAACCGGTAATGGATGATAGTTATGTGCGCCAAATTTTTCTTCCAGGTCGATATAATAAGCTGATCTACCCTCGAGGGTGGATTGAACTTGCATATTGTATTAGTTTAATTGTAAAAAATAGGAGTGGAACGGGTGTATTACCCAAGGGGATGATCGAGGAAATCAAGATTTCCATCCAGGAAGAATCTTATGGTCTTGTTCAGGTTCATTTGCGTCAGCAAGTTAAGCAAATTTTTTCAGTCGCTCTTTTACATTACTGGTTGGTGTTTTTATATCGCTCTTCACAGCACCGATACAGTGTATATTTTTTCTTTAAGCACCGGCACGTTGTATTTTTTTGCGCTTTACAATACCGATACGGTGTATTTTTTTCCAAGAGCTTCCGCAGCCGCAGTGGGTTTTGAAGAGAATATACCATAGAGGCTGGAGCCACTGCCGCTCATGCTGGCATAGCTTGCCCCATGATCATAAAGGCTTTGTTTTATTGCAGCGAGTTCAGGAAAACGCTTAAATACGGGCGCTTCAAAATCATTTTTCAAGCTGTTTTTCCATTGAACAGGTGGAAGCTTAATGATTTGCTCAATGCTCTCTGCCGGTTCAGCAGGAATGATGGATGAAAATGCATCGGAGGTGCTGACATGAATGGAGGGATGAACCAACAGGAAATGCCAGCCTGAAAGATCGAGGCTCATCGGTTGTAGCAATTCGCCCCGGCCACGGGCAATGCAGGGCGTATTCAGGATAAAGAAAGGGCAGTCGCTTCCCAGCTGCAATGCATATTGCTGAAGAACATTGTTTGACAAACCCAGGTTGAATTTCTGGTTCAGCAGTTTCAGGGCGAATGCTCCATCCGAGGAACCTCCGCCCAGGCCTGCACCCATCGGGATGGTTTTATGAAGGTGCATCTTTATGGGAGGAAGCGTTGGGAAATCCTTTTTCAGCAGCTGGTAAGCTCTTATACAAAGGTTATGAGATGGATCGCCTTGAATGTTCAAACCAGAGGAAGAGAATTCAACATCATCAAATTTAAATGGCCCCTGCATGATGGCAGGAAATGATGAATAGGATTCTTCAACAGCTGCATTTGGGGATTGGATGATCTCGAGGGCATCATTAAGGGCAAGAGGATAGAATATGGTTTCCAGGTCGTGGAAACCATCCGCTCTTTTCCGGGTAATATTCAGGCCCAGGTTAACCTTGCAGTTGGGAAATAATATCAATTCTGTTTTGTTTGGAAAGATCAGCGACCTCTTTTCCTGCTATTGATCTCATCACGGATGGCAATGGCACGGATATAATCTTCCTGTTCTAATACTTCGCTCAGCAGGCTGTTCAGCTCTTCAAGGGAAAGGGTTTTAAGGTCTTCCGTTCCTGTTGATTCGGAAGCAACCGCTTCCTTGGCGATCTTCTTTTTACCGGAAGAATCTTCCATCAGGATACCGGCGCTTTCCAGGATATTATCGTAAGTATAGATAGGACACCCGAACCGAACGGCAAGAGCCAGCGCATCGGATGTCCTTGAATCGATTTCTACTGTATCGTGTTCGCTAACGCAAAGCAGTTTGGAATAGAAGATTCCTTCCTGCAGGTCGCAGATGATGATCTCGGAGAGTTCAATATTGAACGCGTTCATAAAATTCTTCATCAGGTCGTGTGTCAGTGGCCTGCTGGGATTCATTTTCTCCAGTGCCACAGCAATAGCCTGTGCTTCAAAGCCTCCAATAACGATGGGCAAACGCCTTAATCCATTCACTTCACCCAATACTACCGCATAGGAATGTGTTTGGGTGATACTATGAGATAAAGCCACAATTTCCAGCTCAATTTTCTTCATATTACGCTTGTTCCAGGTTCAAAATCCGGATAACTCCTGTAAAAATAGGAAATCCGGTTTGGAGATTTGGAATTTTGAGGGTTCCGGGTTCAAAATTAAACCCGCCGTTGAATACTATTTTTTCTTAAGGGCTTCGATCATGGCGGGTACCACTTCGAAAGCATCCCCTACAATACCATAATCGGCTGCTTTAAAGAAAGGAGCTTCGGGATCCTTATTGATCACCACGATACATTTGCTGCGGTTTACACCGGCAAGATGCTGTATAGCCCCGGAAATGCCAATGGCCATATAAAGGTTGGGTGCAATGGCAAGGCCTGTTTGTCCTACATGCTCATGGTGAGGACGCCAGTCGGCATCCGCAACTGCCCTGCTGCAGGCCGTTGCTGCATGGAGTAAATGGGCAAGCTCTTCGATCATACCCCAGTTTTCGGGTCCTTTCAATCCTCTTCCGCCGCTGACCACTCTTTCTGCTTCGCTGAGCGGGATCTCGCCGCTTACCTTGTTTACCGCGGTAACCTTGATTTTTCCCGCATCAACAGCGATATCCAGCGGCTGAATGGTTGCCGTTCCTTCCTGTTCCTTAACCTGGAAGGAGTTGGGGTTTACGGTAATAATTTTTACTGGAGTATTGACTTTCACTTTCGCGAAAGCCTTACCGGAGAATACGTTTTTCCTTACTGTGAAATCTCCAGTTGTTTCTGGTAATGCAGTTGCACCTGTAACCAGTCCTGCCTTCAATATCGCACTTAATACTGGCGCGATGGCTCGTCCGTTGAGGTTATGGGAAAGTACCACTGTATCGGCACCTGTTTGCTGAACCGCTTTGGCCAGTACCTTGGCGTAAACGCTTGCATCCATTTGGTCAAGCGCATCCTGGTTAACATGGTGAATGGTGGTGATGCCGTATTTTCCTAATGAAGAAAGATCTTCAGCATTATTGCCAAGAAAAATGGCTTCGGCTGTTGTATTGAGTTGCTGGGCCAGTGCTGCTCCATAGGATGCGGCTTCAAAAGAATTTTTTTTGATCTGCCCTTCTGATTGGTCGATGAATATTAATACTGACATGTGTTTTGTTTTGTGGATGAAAGAAAGCTTTATCAGATCACTTTGGCTTCTTCATGAAGCAGGCGGATCAGTTCCGCGGCATTATCGGCCGGAACCAGTTTAACTCCTGCCTTGGGTGGGGGAGTATCAAAGCTTTCAAAAGATGTAAGTGCATCCACTGAAACGGGCTCTACAACTTTCAGGGGTTTTGTACGGGCTCCCATTATGCCTTTCATATTGGGTATCCTTTGTTCAGCCATTCCTTTCTGGCAGCTTACCAGCAAGGGCAGTTGAACTTCACAGGTTTCTTCACCACCTTCGATTTCACGGGTAACTATAGCCGTAGTGCCGTTGAGCTCAAATTTTATGGCCAGGCTTACGAAAGGAAGATCGTTTAAACCGGCGATCATTCCTCCCACTGAAGAACCATTGTAGTCAAGGGTTTCTTTGCCGGTAAATATCAGGTCATAATTTCCCTGGCGCGCGATTTCCGCGATCTGCGAGGCTACATAAAAACTATCGGAAGGTTGTGCATTGATACGGATGGCTTCATCACCGCCAAGTGCCAATGCCTTGCGGATAATTGGATCCATATCGGGGCCTCCAACGGAAACAAGATGTATAATGGTGGAGGGATCTTTCTCTTTTAATTCAATCGCCCTGACAAGGGCATACCATTCGTCGTAAGGATTAATGATCCATTGAACACCTGCTTCAGCCAGTTTGGTATTATTATCCGTAAAGCTGATCCTGGTTGTAGTATCAGGTGTTTTGGTCAGACATACAAGTATCTTCATGTGCAAGCAAATTTATTCCGCAAAATAGGAAAACAAATCTGGAAATCGGGATTGAAATGAGATCATTTGCTGTTGAAACACTCAATAATGATCATGCTTTATATCAGGTCATCATAGGCCGCGCGTAGTTCATTATAGGCATGCTGATCATTGAGTTTTTTACATTGCATCATGCCTTCTTCATAACAGATCAGGGCCTCATGCTGCAGGCCCATTCTTTCCAGCACCTTTCCAAGATGGTAATAGGAGCCGATATAATCGGGTTCTCGTTGCAGGATGTTTTCAAATAATTCGCGTGCCTTTTCATCATCACCCGTTTTAATATATTCCAGTGCCAGCGCATGTTGCAGGAAGCTATCCTCTGGTGTCTTTTGCAGAAATTCCCTGATCTTGTTTATCCTGTTTGTTCTTTCCATGGTCAGTTGATATAGTGAAGTTGTATATCCATAGGTTATGAATGCTTTTGAAAGGCTATCCTAAGCAGTTGTTGGGAAGATTGAGTAATCTTAACGCGATCATCAATTCTCATTCCCACTACCCAGATGATTTTCCGGTCTGATTCCAGAATCCAGGTATGCTGCTTTTGAAGAAGCGAAAGCTTTTGGTCGATCATAAATCTTGCGATCTTCTTTTTCTTCTTCATTCCCAGTGGATAAAAATAATCGCCTGGTTTCCATTTGCGAAGCAGTAATGGAAATTTAATGCGACTTAAATCTATTTGGGCAACCAGGGAAGAAGGATCGATTTTTTGATGTTCGATGTTATGGATGGAAAAATGCAAAACGCCTTCGCTGAAATTAACCTGTTGATCATCTTGTTCAATCACGTGAACGAAATTTTCTTCAGCTTCCATTGTTGAGATCAGCAGCCAGTTGCGATCCCTGATGATCCTGTGCGTGGTGGATTGTACAAATTTTCCATTCGATGCAGCAGTAAGCTGGAGGATATCATTGACCTGCGCGCTGTTGAAGCCGAAAAGTTTGATGCATTCATAAAGAATGGTTTCCAAAGGTTCTGCTTTCAGCAATTTAAGAATCGAGATGCGATAGCCCCCTTCTTTAGGTTCTAACAATTTCTTCCGGTGCACGGCAATGGCCTGGTC
>JAEWIW010000280.1 GCA_023386855.1 Bacteroidota bacterium
ATCTTTTCAATTATTGAATCATTTTCCATCAGCGCCGTACAGGTTACCATTCCGCTCATGGCCGCGCCGAGCACACCATGCAGGTTCAGGTTCTGGCCGGTAAAATAAAGGTTCGGGATCTTGGTCCTTGGTGAGATGAATGTTCTCAGCGGGTCTTTATAATCTTTCGATATGCCATACATGGAACCATCATCGTTACCAATATAATCGCGGTAGGATAGTGGTGATGCCGTATAGTAAGAATGAATATGTGCACGGAGCCCTGGGAATTTTTCTTCCGCAAGGTCGATCAGCTTTTCAGCCTTTCTTTTTTTGAAAGCATCATAATCCGTTCCTCTGTCTTCGGTTTCTGATACGGTATTAAAACTGTCTTTCCATTGTTCCACTTCTTCGAAGCGCATATAACTGAGTATGGTCATGGCCTGTGCATATTCTGGTGAACGCGAGGATGCCGACAGGAAAAGGGCATACCCGAGGGGCCAGTTCTCTTCGGTATAATTTTCCATATTCCATATATGACCTTCTTTATGATAATAATAGTTATGCTTGAAATATTTAAAAGATCTTTCTTTCAATACGATATTGACAGTGAATGATGAAACGGTGTTCTGTAAGCTGTTCAGTCTTTTGCGGTAAACATTTTTGATAAGGTCGCTTTCGATCATATCCAGGGTCTTTACCGGGTGGATATTGGAAATAAAATATTCACCATATATTTTCTGCTGGTCATGCAGTTCTACATGATCGATCCTGCCATCGCGCTCAACAAATTTTTTCACCGCAGCATTCCTTAAAACCTTTCCTCCTGCATCCATGATATTCCTTGCCATATACTTGGCGATCTGTGATCCACCATCCACACATTTCCATGATCCTTCAATATAACTGTTGAGGATCAGGGCATGCACATAAAAAGGTGTCCTGTTCGATTCGCCCGCATAAAGCGCATTGTTTCCTGCCAGCACGGCCTGCAGCTTTTTATTTGTTGTGATGGATTCAATAAATCCTCTTGTATCTATTTCAAGCACATCGGCCTTATCGTTATAGCCACCCCCAGAGCGAAGATTATACATCGGGAATTTGCTGCAGATTTCCTGGATCTTTGCACAATAAAGCTGCAGGGCTTTTTCTTCACCGGGAAAATGTTCAAGCAGCTTTGCAATGAAATTGTCATAACCCTGGGCATAGATGTATTCATTCGGATCATTTTCAATGATGATCTTATCGAATACTTCTACATCCATTTTTTGTAAACGGAGTTTATCCATCAGCCCCAGGTAGCGGAACAACTGGTAAAGACTCTGTCCTTTTTCCATGCTACCGATATAATGAACCCCTGAATCGAAGATCACTTTATCGCGTGCGAAGGTCTGGAGGCAACCACCGATCTGCCGGTTCTTTTCCAGCACACAAACGTTGTAGCCTTCACGACTTAAAATATCGCCGCAAACCAGTCCGCCCATGCCACTTCCTGCAATAACTACATCATATTTTTCCATCTCAGTTGAACTGTGCCTTTTTAATTACAAACAATGTATTGGAAGTATATTTTGAATCTTTCACTTTTTCACAGTCAGCCTGGTTTTCCTTTGCTACTTCGCGTATAAAACCCTCCGAAAAGAAGCTGAGTTCCTCTGTTCCTGTTTTATTGAATTTTAAAACTTTCGTAGAAAAGAATTCCGTGAGCCTGGTCACCTGGTGCTTTGACTGCTGCTCCATATTCCCATCGCGGATAATGATCATCCCACCTTCATTCAACTGGCTGATGCATTTCTGCAATATACTTTTTTGTGCATCCTTGTCGAGATAATGGAGCATATCGGCCAGTATGATCGCATCATACTTTTCATAGGCAAACTGCAGCGCATCAGAATGAATGAAGCGAAGGTTTTCTTTTTTGTTGAAACAGTGCTGCGCTGTAGCAATCTTTTCATCGTCATAATCAATCCCGGTAATGTCCCTTCCTGGCTGAACGAAATTCAGCATGTACGACATGAATCCATAGCCGCATCCTATATCAAGTATCTTTCCTTCCCTTGGAAGCAGTTCATGGAAAACCTGGTAATTCTTTTCCATCCTGGTTTTGATCTTCATGTACCATTCCAGTATTGGTCCTTTATACAGGAAATTATATTTAAGCTGCTCCCTATAATAACCGGGGTTTTCAATCTCATGCCGCATCTGCGCATAACATTCCCTGAAGTACCTGCCCACCAGCTTCGCGCGTTCGGAATAGTGTTGTCCAAAAATCGTATCGGCTGCAGTGATCCTGGGAAGGTATTGAAGGGTGATGGTACCATTCTTTAAAAGGAAATCACTTTTAGACATGGTATATCCGGTTCCATGGATCATGATGGGAAGAATGTCGATGCCCAGTTTTTCCGCGAGGTAAAACGCTCCTTTATGAAACCTTTTTATAGTGCCATCTGCCGAGCGTGTTCCCTCCGGGAAAATGGCAATGGAATATCCCTGCTTTACGCGTTCAGCCAGCTGGTCTGTATTTTCTTCCACGCTTTCAATTACAGGAAAATACCCGGCCATGCGTACAACATATCCAAAGAATGGAGAATTCCAGACCCATTTGTTGGTGAACAGGATCAGCTTTGGATGAAGCATGATCAATGACAATATATCCAGGAACGACTGGTGATTGCTGATAATGATGGCAGGCTTTGTATGATCTTCCTTTAATGGATTGATGATCTTCTTTTTTACATTACCCATGATGTACATGAGTGACCATGCAAAATTTTGCAGTACTACATGGTAGGCATACCTGCTTTTTTCCTTGCTAAACGGATTTAGCTTAATGAGTACAATTCCGATTAAGGTTAATAACAAACACCCAAATACAAAATAGATAAAGGCGAAGGCTGAACTCAGTATGCCTGTAAAGGTCAACGGGAATTTCTGCTTGCTTGTCCTGTTCTTTACCAGCAGGGAGAACAGGAATGGAATAAGAATCTGCGACATCACCACTACGCTGAGTATACCAATGATGGAGATCAGTGCAATGGAACGAAGGGCGGGATGCTGTGCAAATACCAGTACGCCCAGTCCAAGGATAGTGGTGAGGGCCGATAAGATGATGGAGGATTTATAGCTGGAAAGATTCTTCTTGCCAGTCCTGTATTCCTGCAGCAATCCATCCATGATGAACAGGCTGTAGTCGTCCCCAAGTCCAAAAATTAATGCGGAGATGATCACATTGATGATGTTGAACTGGATACCGAATAAGCCCATCAATCCCAGTATCCAGATCCAGGTGACCACCATGGGAACGAAGGAAACCAGGGCAAGTTCTATTCTTCCATAAGTCAATAGCAGTATACTGAATACCAGGATCGACGACATCCAGGCGATGCTGCTGAAATCGGAATGGATCACTTCGACGAACTTGCTGGTAAGGAATTGTTTATCCAGTGCAGTGATATAGGGATCTTTATCAAAGGCAGCATAGACCTGGTGATTTTTTGCAGGGTCAGTTTTTACCATGGTCACCACGGTTGCTTTACCTGGTGCTTCCATGATATAATCGTCAAAAAATCCCTGGCGCATGGTGGTCATCAGTTCAGGGCCCGGCTGGTAATCTTTTTCCAGCATAGCTTTGAAGGGATCAAATGCGTTGGCACGGAAACCTAGAGCTGTACCTTCTTTTATGAGTAACTGTATAAGTGATTGCTTTTTCTTTTCAGTCCAGAAACTGTTCCACCGGTTGATCTTAACCTGCTGCAATGAATCTGAACTCAAAAAAGATGCAACACCCGCCGTTTTTTGTACGATCCCTTTTTCTTTCATCGTACCTAACAGCTGGTCAGCCCGTTCATTATTCCTTAAAGCTTCTTCAAGATCTTTTCCTTCTGATATCACGTAAAGGGAACGAAGTGAATAGCGGTTGATGCTGTTGAGTTTTTCTTCGGTTGCTTTGAGTTTCGAAGGCATATAATTCATGCCCATCATATCTGCTTCAAAGCCTACATTTTTGCCGGTGAACAGGAATACAATGGTGAAAATAACGATGACAAGCAGGAAGTACTTATTGTATTCAGGCCGGTATTCGGCGAGCTTATCGAGCCATGCAAAAGAATTTGAACCATGATGCGGGCGTTTGTCACTGATGAGCTGTGGAAGGAAAATTAAGGAAAACAATGAGGCGCCAACAAGACTTAATGCAGCAAATAACCCCAGGTCATTGAGCAGGGTAGAGTCAACAAAACGCAGGCAGAGAAAGCCACCGATGGTGGTAAGACTTCCAATGGTCAAAGGAAAGGCAAGGTCCTGCAATACGATCTTCATATCACCTTTATGCCGGTAATGATTGAATACATGCAGCGAATAATTCACCGCGATACCCAGTATTACGGAACCCGATGCAATGGCAATGATGGAAATGCTTTGCTGGATAAAATACACCATGGCCAGCGCAAAGGAGGCCCCAAATACAACAGGCAGTAGTAAAATAAATGGAGCGGATTTTTTACGGAAATAAAACCAGAAAAAACTCAGCAGGAACAATACGGTGATGCCTTGTGTAAGAATGGAATCAGTTCTTAATTGTTGCGCATTCCCCAATGCAACCGCGGCGGCACCAAAGTATTCAGCCTGTACGGCTGCGGTGTTTGAAGCTGAAAGGCTGTCGATCACCTTATCCAACCCTTCGATAAATAATTTATTCTGACCGGTATTGGTGGGAGGAAATGCCGGAGTGATGAACATAAGAAGGTGCTTGTGGTCCTTCGTTACGATATGGTTATCGTAGAGTTCATAATTTTCATCATACTGTAGCTGTTGCAGCTTTTTTAGCCCGATGAAGGAAATGCCAACAGGATCCTGGAGGATCATTTTTTTGAAAGCAATTCCGGCCGGGGAACTTAATGTGCGATAGTTATGGGTTAAAGTATTTTTTATGGTTTCGGGCTGGATTAAACTGTCGATGGTTTGATAATCCTTTTCTTCAAGAAAAAGCGGGAGCTGTTGCTGGATGGTGTTGAACATCCCGAGCGCAAGACTGTCATCAATTTTAAATGCCGCTTTTTTATAATAGGGAGAAAGAGCCTGCACAACACTGGCTTCGAAAGATTCAGCATATTGAACAAGTGAGTCGGGAGCCACTGCATTAGTATCTTTCATCGACACCAATACAACCAGTTTATCCACCAGCTTCGAACTTTGGAATACCTCCCTGAATTTTTCAATTTTTTTATCATGCGGAAGGATGCTGGAAATGTCTTCCTGGAACTTTACTTTAAAAGTGAAATAACCGCATGCGGCAAAGCAGAGCAGCAGCAGGCTCAGCATCATGAAGCGGTGCTTTCCAAAGTACTGGTATATGCCTGTAAAGATGTTTTTCATGAATGGATCGCTTAACGCACAAGGGCCGGTTTTCTTTTAAATGTTTTCATCATGATATAACTGAACAAACCAAGGCATACCGCTGCCAGCAGGGCAAGTGATATGCTGCCATAAATATATTGTTGCAGGTTCAGCCGCATGGATTCATAGGTAATGCCTTCTTTCCAGGCCAACTGCATGGCATCATTACCCATCCACCATGCCCCGGCCTGGAAACTTAAAAACAGGATCAGGGGTATCATGGGGGGAATGCTGATATTGGCTGCAATGATCACCAACGCTTTATCGAGCCGGAATAATATGGCGAGGAATATGGCTGCAACTAGCTGGAAACCCCAGATGGGAATGATGCCCATGAAAACACCAAAGGCAATGGATAAGGCCTTTTTTTCATCGGAAAGTTTTGATTGAAAGATATTTTCCCTGATAAAGGCCCAGCTTTTTTTCCTGCTGAAAAGGGTTTGAAGAAACTGTTTGGGTTTGATATACAGGAAGGTCAATATCACCAGCACCGTATTCAGCATACTGATCCTGGTAAAATCCCTGAATGGCCTGAAATGGGATACCCTGGTTTCTGCAGGAGCATAATAAACTTTAACCGGCACGGCTTCTACCTTGATGCCTTTCCATGCGAGACGAACCAGCACTTCAATTTCAAATTCATATTTCCAGGTAATAAAGTGCATTTTTTTCATAGGCCTCAATGGATACAGCCTGTAACCCGATTGTGTATCCGGTGAACTGATACCTGTTTCAACCTTAAACCAGAAATTGGAAAACCTGTTACCAAAGCTGCTCTTGCCTGGAACGGATTCCTGGTCCATATTTCTTGCTCCAATGATCAGTGCTTCACCGGTTTGTTCAAGCTTATCTAAAAAAGCGGGCAGGTCTGATGCGAAATGCTGTCCATCCGAATCAATGGTGATAGCATAATTAAATCCTTTCTGTGCAGCGAGGGAAAATCCCTTTCTCAGGGCCATTCCTTTGCCTGAGTTTTTTGGAAGGTGAAGCGCTGTAACATCGCTTGCATCAATGATCGATGGGGTACGATCGGTTGAACCATCATTGACCACGATGATATTGCGGCAATACTGGCTGGAGCCGTTGATCACCTGTTCAAGGGTTTGTTCATTGTTATAGGTTGGAATGATGATGCAAACTTTGAGTTCATCAAACCTGTTCCTTATATTTTCCATCTCCTCTTTCATTGGCATAGCTTAAAAAC
>JAEWIW010000314.1 GCA_023386855.1 Bacteroidota bacterium
ATATGGTTCACGGTTCGATACCACTACCAGCTTTTTATTTTGAAGAATAACTTTCATTTCTTCATTCAACCGTTCGGGCGTCCAGATTGATTCAGCAGATGTTCTCAGCCTTGCTTCTTCCTGTGCAACAGCACGTGCTTCCTGCATAGCCTGCGCAATGCCTTTAATTTCCCTGAACAAAGGCTCAAAAAACCTGTTGGGTGGCCTTAATTTCAATTGTTCAAGGTTGCCCGCCCTGGCAGCCCTTACCCATTCCACCACTTTATTAAAAGGATCAAGTATACCCCATCTTACAATCAGCAACGTAACCACGGAGATCACGAGCGCCTGTAAAAACCAACGCAAAAAATTCCGAAGCCAGATGCTGTGAATAATATTAGTGATGTATTCCGCATCGGTATAAAATACTATTGCAGCATCAGGAAGATCAATACGATCAACAAGCCGGATATATTCAAACACTCGCCTTCCATCCACTTTGATTACATTGCTCATGGAAGTATCGGAAGCAATAGTTTGCTGGATATAATCACTCGATTCCTCAAGATATTTTTTAGTGTCAGGATTAAATGTTTCAATGCTATCAGTATTATGATAGATAGCAAGACCTAAAAAATTATACTGGCGGATAAGACTATCCGAAATGTCAAGCGTTGCACTGTCGGTTCTTTCAAACTCCTGGAGGTAGGCACCATAAAATTCTTCTGCCACCTGGATAGATTTTACTTCAAGCTCATCATTGAGCTTCTCCCTTTCAGAAGAAATCTGAACTGCTGTGAAGCCAAGCGCTACCAGTCCAACCGCAACGATAATCGATAATACAAGTGCTATATTAATTTTCATCCTGTGCTGAAGTTATTAAGATTATGTTAGACAGCCTGAGAATTGAAAGTATCATCATTAATTTTTATATTCATTGCAGCCATTATATTGATCATTTTCAATCATATCTCAACCATTACTAACGATGCAAAATCTAAAATCAATTCAAGTTTTTGTCATATCCTCCATTACTTTAATATTCACGGGTTTGAACACCAGTGCACAGCAAAAAAAATGGTCGGAACATTCACTGGATGAAAATATTCTCAGCATCACCAATACAAATGGTGCAAGACTTTCCTATTCAAAAAAATCAGGAATTAAAATTTTAAATATCGATGGCTGGGCTTTTAAGGACCTTAATAAAAATGGCAAACTTGATCCCTATGAAGACTGGCGGTTGCCTGTTTCAAAAAGAGCGGAAGATCTTGCCTCCAAAATGAGTATGGAACAGATCGCGGGTTTAATGCTTTATAGCGGCCACCAGGCCATACCATCGAATCCACGGGGATTTGGGGCAGGCACTTATAATGGAAAACCATTTCCTGAAAGTGGTGCCGATCCATCAGATCTTACCGACCAGCAAATGAAATTTTTAAAGGAAGATAACCTAAGGCATGTATTGATCACCAGGGTTCAAAGCCCCCGTATTGCAGCGCAATGGAATAACAAGTTGCAGGAATTTGTTGAAGGCATTGGTCTTGGAATTCCGGCCAATAACAGTTCTGATCCCAGGAACAATGCAGTAGCATCGACTGAATATAATGCGGGCTCAGGTGGCCAGATCTCTATGTGGCCTGAGCAATTAGGACTTGCCGCAACATTTGATCCATCACTGGTAGAAGAATTTGGGAATATTGCATCACAGGAATACCGTGCGCTGGGCATTACCACAGCGCTTTCGCCGCAAATTGACCTGGGAACAGAACCCCGGTGGAATCGTATCAATGGAACATTTGGCGAAGACCCCCAACTTTCGACCGATATGGCAAGAGCATATGTTGATGGTTTCCAGACAAGCAATGGAAAAAATGAAATAAAAGATGGATGGGGTTTTACCAGTGTCAATGCCATGGTCAAACACTGGCCTGGTGGCGGACCGGAAGAAGGTGGAAGAGATGCACATTTTGCCTATGGTAAATTCGCAGTGTATCCTGGAAATAACTTTAATACACACCTGCTGCCATTTACAGAAGGTGCATTTAAATTAAATGGCAAAACAAAAATGGCATCTGCTGTGATGCCATATTATACTATATCCTATGACCAGGATAAAAAATATCATGAGAATGTAGGAAACAGCTACAGCAAATACCTGATCACTGACCTGCTACGCAACACATACCATTATGATGGTGTGGTTTGCACCGACTGGCTAATTACTGCCGATGAAGGAAAATCGCCTGATGTTTTTTTAGGAAAATCATGGGGCGTTGAAACACTCAGTGTTGCTCAAAGACATTATAAAGTACTGATGGCTGGAGTTGACCAGTTTGGAGGAAATAATGATGCAGCCCCTGTAATGGAAGCATATAGAATGGGTGTAAAGGAACACGGTGAAGCCTTTATGCGTAAGCGCTTTCAAACATCTGCCGTTCGATTGCTAAAAAATATTTTCCAGGCTGGCTTGTTTGAGTCGCCATACCTCGACCCAGCGGCTTCTGAAAAAATTGTTGGCAATGCAGCATTCATGAAAAAGGGATTTGATGCGCAGTTGAAATCACTGATCATGCTGAAGAATCATTTAAATGTTTTACCCATTCAGAAAAACAAAACGGTATATATTCCGAAACGGGTGATACCGGCAGGCCGCGATTGGTTTGGAAATGTTACGGAAGAAAAAATCGAATACCCGGTAAATCCCGAGTTGGTGAAAAAATATTTTAATGTTACGGATGATGCTTCCAAAGCAGATATTGCGCTGGTATTTGTACAAAGCCCTGATGGTGGTGTTGGCTATGAATCATCCGATAAAGAAAAGGGAGGAAACGGTTATGTTCCCATTTCATTACAGTATTCTGCTTATACAGCCGAAGATGCACGTTCGCAAAGCATTGACTATGGCGACACGGTGATCGACACCGCAAACCATAACCGTTCATACAAAGACAAGTCATTCACTGCACGCAATCATACCGATTTAAAAACAATTCTTGATACCAGGAAAGCGATGAATGATAAACCTGTTGTTGTGATCGTACAGGTCAACAGGCCCATGGTCTTTAATGAATTTGAAAAGGAAGTGAATGGCATTATAGCAAGCTTTGGCGTACAACACCAGGCGATTTTAGACTTGTTATCCGGAAAAGTTGAGCCATCCGGCCTGTTGCCGCTTCAAATGCCTGCGAATATGAGCTCTGTTGAAAAGCAGCAGGAAGATGTGCCGCAGGATATGCAGCCGCATAAGGATTCAGAAGGACACTCCTATGATTTCGGATATGGCCTTAACTGGAAAGGCGTAATACATGACAAGAGAACAGAGAAATATTCAGGCAGTAAAAAATGAACGGGTAAGTTCATTCAAATGTCTTTCTGCTTTCTGGATGCCTTCATAATATGCAGCAGTCATAAACCTTAACTTCTGGTAATAGGCAATCCCATCCCTGAGGTTTTGTACAAATACTTGCAGTTCTTTTAATTTTTTAGGCGTTGCTACTGCAGGGCTATGAATAGTCATCTGTTCGGCAAGAAAATCGACATACAACTCCAGTTCTTTTACAAACATATGTGGCCGGCTGACATGCTCCAGGATGTTAGTGCGCCCATAAATATGATCGACCATTTCTTTAAGGGAAACGATCTTTGAAAAGTAAGCGATATTGGGCCCAGGGCAGATCGTAACCTCCCTGCGGTTTTTTATCATAGTATCACCTTTACTAATTGCCGCAGCATTACTCAGGCCTACACAAAGACATTCTTTATCGGTAACCTGCTTAACCTGTCGTTCAAATTCTTTTTCCTCAAGCTCCATTCCGGCAAGCTGTTCCAGTTTCAGTTTCTGGTATTTAGCTGATGCAGTGCAAATGGGATCGCTGGTAAACTCGGTATTGAAGGCAAGATGTTTTTCCGTACATGGGCTGCCAGGCTTACCTTTCATGATACGATCCATTTTCAGTTTATGAGCGGTTGTATCTTTCAGGTACTGGAACCTGACACCCAGCGGGGAATTATAACTCAACTCAAGATTCTCTGAACTGGCGGAAGAAAGAAGTTGAAGTGTATGCTCATCAACTGTAGTGGCCTCGGGCACCAACAGGAAGGGCGTTCCCCAGCCATTGCTGGCGATTTCATAATGCTCCAGCAGGAAATTATGTTCTTCTGCAGTGCCTATACCTCCCTGCACGGTGATCATTGGTAGTGCTGGTGTAAATTGGTTTGTAGCACCTTTCTGTTTATGCGCTTCATGGTAAAGCGAACAACATACATCATATAATTCCTGTTTCTTTTGGTGAAATTCTTCCAGGATGGGTCCAAGCAGGAAGCCATCGGTGGCAAATGCATGTCCTCCACAGTTCAGGCCTGATTCAATCCGGTATTCACTGACCCACAACCCTTTCTTGGCCAGGAATTTTCCCTGGATCAATGCGGAACGGTAATCACTTACTTTAATAATAATCTTCTTTTGAAATATGCCGTTACTATCTGCATCAAACGCACTAAGATTTTCCATATAGGAAAACAGGCGGGGGTTCAAACCTGCTGAGAAGACTATTGAAGAATTGGACAGATCACTGTTGGCATATCCTTTCAAAGCGGCGATCGCTTCTGAATCATCCTCGTTTCTATTACCCTTCGCATCATAGCTGTCGCGATCCAGCTTGGTCATAATGTTCACATCAATGCTTCCTGCAACAACCTGGCTTCGCAGGAAAGACTGCATGTCGAGCTTTTCCATGCTGTTACTGCATTGAAGCATCAGCTGGTAGGCCTGCCTCAGTTTGCTGTTTCCTGGTAACATTTCAAAGTACTGCACCAGTTCGGTACCCGTTTCAAAAGCCTGGCGTTTTAATTTTTCCACCTGGTCTTTAACGATCCTGTTTACCAGGTTCAGGTAATCGGTGACCCGGCGGGAACGGTGGCCATGTTCATATTTTGGAATGGGAATAAATTCTTCACCCAGCATGCCGTAATACTGCTTTCGCATCATTTCAACCAGGTTGTCTTCAATGATCGAGATAACTGATGATATGCCGAACCGGGCCACTTTAACTGGAGAATCAACGGTATAAGCCAGTCCCATTACTGGAATATGAAAACTATGCGGAGAAATTGTGCTCATGAATAATAACCTTAAAAAAGATTGCAAACATACAGCAAAAAATAAAGGACAATTTGGTCCTTTATCATGCTTTGCCATAAAATCAGCCCTGATTGATATGATTTTCATCATATCGGAAATCCGTAGTATTTTATACCTTCTCAGATTATTTTACTTTAATACACTCGTATGAATGCTTCACAAATCCATCTTGCCTTAACACATTTTCCCCTGATCCTTTCCATAGCCGGGTTCGGAATACTGCTGGCCAGTTACCTGCTGAAAAATATTGCTGTTGGTAAAACAGGATTATATGTTTTGATTGCAGCCGGACTGATTTCATTGCCTGTTTATTTTTCAGGGGAAGGAACAGAAGAAATCATCGAAGACCTTCCGGGTATTTCCAAAACACTGATCCATGAACATGAAGAGCTGGCAGAAACTGCTTTCATCATCATGATCGCCACAGGGCTTTCTGCAATACTATCGCTGGCATTGTATAAAAAAAGCGCAGGTAAACTGCTGGGTGGACTCACGCTTGCACTTGCACTGGCAAGTTCCATCATCATGGGCTTTACTGCTCATCTTGGAGGAAAGGTCAGCCACGTTGAAATTCGTAACGGCGCTGTAATCGACCAGGGGAAGGAAAATGAATCTACTGAAAGGGATGAACATTCTTCCACTACACCGGGTTCCGCGGTAACAGCTTCACACGAAGTAACCGCTCATTCAGGTGAGGGCCTTAGCCTGAATAATGGGGCCAAATGGAAAACTGATGTTTCAACAAGGTCAAATATTAATGAAATGCGTCAAATGCTTTCGACCGTTGATTCAAAAAGCAGTAATGAAAGCCTCAACCAGTTATCAGCCAACCTTGAAAAACAAACCAATAAACTGGTGAGTGAATGCACCATGAAAGGTCCCGATCATGACGCCCTGCATGTGTGGTTATCCGATTTTCAGAATGATCTAAGGAACTTT
>JAEWIW010000323.1 GCA_023386855.1 Bacteroidota bacterium
GGGTTATTGTATGCGCAGTAGTTATTTTATTAACCTTAAATTCTGCAACTATGATGCTCGACCGGAATGAAAATCAAAAGCAAATTGGCAACAATAGTTTTCACTTCAGGACTCGTATACTGAAGTCGCGAGATAAAAAACATAAATGGATATAAAAAGAAAGGTCGCCTACGCATAGCTTAGGCGACCGGAGGCGGAGAGAGGGGGATTCGAACCCCCGATAGAGTTACCCCTATACACACTTTCCAGGCGTGCTCCTTCAACCACTCGGACACCTCTCCATTGAAGGGCTGCAAAAATACTGTTTCAATAGCTAGTTTCCGAAAATATTTTTAGCGTTCCTGCTGGTGATTTCAGCTACCTCATCCACGCTGATTCCTTTTACTTCAGCCAGCTTTTCCGCGATATGCACCAGGTAACTGCTTTCATTGCGCTTGCCCCGGAATGGCACAGGACTTAAATACGGCGAATCGGTTTCCAAAACCAGCTTTTCTATCGGAATGTTCACTATTGCTTCGGCAAGTCCTGATTTCTTATAAGTCAATACCCCTCCTATCCCTAAATAAAAACCGGTTTCCACAACCTGCCTGGCTTGTTCTTCATTTCCAGAAAAACAATGAAAGATCCCTCTCAATCCTTTGGCTGCATATTCCTGCACCACCTCAATCGTATCCTCCATCGCATTCCTTGAATGGATCACAATCGGTATATCACGCTCAAGCGCCCACCCGATCTGTGTTTCAAAAGCTTCGAGCTGCTGCTCCTTAAAACTGGTATCCCAATAGTAATCCAGCCCTATCTCACCAATGGCAACAAAACTTCTTTTATCCAACCAGCCCCGTACAACTTCAAGTTCATGCCTATAATCTTCCTTCACACTACAGGGATGCAGTCCCATCATGGCAAAACAGCTTCCATGAAATTTCGTTTCAACTGCCATCATTGCATCATGGGTATCACTGTCAATGGCCGGTAAATAAAATCGCTCAACACCATTACCCTTTGCCCTTTCCATCACAGCTTCAAGATCCTTTTCAAAACTGTCGACGTATAAATGCGTATGCGTATCGATCAATGCTTTATTCATGAGCCAGCAAAGTTAGTATTCCCAATACTAAAGTTTAGCCCCCCAATTTTTATTAATGATCCTATAAATCTTAAACCCTATATAATGTTTTAGGTCCAGATACCGTTATCCTTTCTATCAATTCAATTAAACACCATGAAAACTAAAAGTCTTATCCGACCTTTTATTGCTTTTATTATCCTTTCTGCAGTGGTGATCTCCTGTTCCAAAAATGACAAAAACGACCAGGCCCAGGCCCAACAGGAAGAATATGCACTCGCTTCCACTGAATCCGACGCTGAAGCAGAGATCATTTCGAACGATGTGTTTGACAATGTACTGGGCGTAAACGCTGAAGTTGGCATCGGCGGAACCGGGGTGTTCGCGGGCAGCAAACCCAACGAAGATGGCTCCATTTATGGCCCCATGGGCGTCGATTCTGTTGGTCGCTGCTTTACCGTAGCCGCCGAGAGCCTCGACTCAGGATCCACTTTCCCAATAAAAGTCACCATCGACTTCGGCGAGGGATGTACCGGCCGCGATGGCAGGATCCGCAAAGGAAAGATCATTACAGAATATTCCGACCGACTGATCTTCCCCGGCGCCACCGCCATGACCAGCTTTGACGGGTATTCGGTGAACGGAATTGCCATTGAAGGTTCACACCTGATCACAAATACTTCAAATTCAAATGGTTTAGCATTCAAAATCAATATTGACGGCAAGCTGAGCAGGGACAATGGAGATTTTGTTGACCTGGCCAGCGAAAAAAATATCAGCCAGTCGGCCGGAACTTCTACCCCCTTCGACATTCGTGACGATGCTTATTCCATTACCGGTTCCGCAAATGGGACAACTAAAAGAGGCGATAAGACCTTCGCCTGGCAAACCGAAATTATCAGTCCACTGGTGAAAAAATTTGGTTGCCGGTGGATTGTCCAGGGAAAAATTTCTCATCAAAAAGATGGGGTGAAAATCGCTGAATTCGACTATGGTAGCGGAACCTGCGATAACCAGGCAACACTGGATGTAAATGGGCAGACCAGAATAATTACTTTGTATTAATAAAATAATTAATTACCTTTAGTTCAGTTTTCATAGGGTACGGATTAAAAACGGGCCAGGGTGTCTACCCAGGCCCAACTTTTTTTAGGGAAGTCCTCCAATGGGAAATATTCCCATTTTCAGTTTATAGTCCTGAAATGGAACTTCCTGGCGGCAAAAGCTTCCAGCACCAACGGAAGCGCCACCTTTAACCTTAGGAAGGCTTTTTCACTATCATGAAAAGTGATAATCGATCCTCTTACCGCTTTTTTAATGACATCTGATGCACATTGAACCCCCGATTTCTTAAGGTCAAAATCGCCACTGAGTACATCCCACATAATGATCCGGAAATCCCTTGGTAACTTTTTTTCCTTCCCCATTAATGCCCTTGCCTGGAAACTGGTGATCTTTCCATACGGTGGACGGAAAAGATCGGAATCAATAAATTTATTTGCCTTCACAATATCATCCATGTATTCCTGGTCGGGCGTTTCCCATCCATTCAGGTGATGATGGGTATGGTTCCCAACCCTATGCCCTTCCATCAATATCCTTTTATACATCTCAGGATATTGCTCAACATTTTTTCCAATGCAGAAAAACGTAGCCAACGCATTATACTTGCTTAATTCATCCAGTACAAAAGCTGTTACTTCAGGATGAGGTCCATCATCAAAGGTCAGGTACAATGCATTTTCTTCTGTAGGAATATCCCATATATACTGAGAATAAATCTTCTTTACGATGCCAGGTATTTTGACCGGATAAGGAAACATATGAATGTTTAATGATTATTCTTAAAATATGTTGCAAGGTGAAATACCCTTCCTCTATACCTGAACAACTTACCATGCTCGCGGCAATATTCATCCTGTGAAACCTCATCCTTCAATACCGGGTCCATTGCAATGTATACTTCATCATCCGGTACTGCAGGTGTAGCGCCCGTCCACACTGCTTCTTCAATATAACCACCAAGTATAGCCGAAGATTCATCCATGAAAATATTGTTTGCGGCAAAGATGTCCGTTCCAAGAATCCTGTTACCACTGGTACAGATCACACCAAGTATACTGCTATCGGATTTCTCAAGCTTGTCCATAAAATAGTTGAGGTAATCCGTTTGCTGCGGGTTCTTTTTATTTTCCTGCCGAAGGGCACCATAAGCAAGCGAGTTCGACTTAATCCCCGCACTATCGAGCTGCGCATATATTTCATTCCAGATCTTCACCTGGTTATGCGACTGGTCCATCACCTTTCTTAATGCCGGTCCTGAAAATCCGTGGTACTGGAATTTCTTTTCCTTATTGCTCCATCGACCTTCTTCCACGCACATCGCCGGCAGGTATTGATCTGTTCCAGTTGGATGAAGAACGGTATCCTTTGCTATCATC
>JAEWIW010000408.1 GCA_023386855.1 Bacteroidota bacterium
ACAGGAATGCAGAAAGCCGGTTTTATTTCAAGGATCCTGGATTATAATCTTCCTGCCAATTATGTTGAACAGCAAAACAGGATCATGAAGAATATTACGAAGCAGGAAATTGATGCAATTGCAAAGAACCTTCTAAAGCCCGAAAAAATGCATATCCTCCTGGTTGGCGATAAAGCAAAGATCAGCGAAGGAATTAAAAAACTTGGATACAGGATCGAAGAACTTAACCTTGACGGAGAACCTGTTTCAAAGAAAGCGTTCTAAAGCAGCGTTATCAAAAGATATAAGGCATTATTGTTTAAAATGCCCCCATCAGTGTCGAACTATTGGGGGCATTTTGTTTTGTAAATTTAATGTATCGGTTATTGAGTATGTTCGACCCAAACCAGGTCACCAGTTTTAAATCCCAATGCCTCGGCTTTTGATAAATAGGAAGTTTTTATTTCTTGTGGAATTGTTTTTTCCCGGGAAAGTATCCAGAGATAATCAAGGTTTTTCCCCGCCACCAATGCATATTTATAACCAGGATCAAGGGCTATTACGTTGTAACCCGAATAAAAAGGTCCGAAGAAAGATACCTTCAGCATAGCGATATTGGTGTCTTTAACAAACTTTGCCTTTCCTATTGCCTGTTTCCATTCACCTGTTTTATAATTATACCCGCGGTTGACCACCCTGATAGTTCCATCATCATTTTTTGAGTAGTTGGCAGTGGTATTATTGAGGTTTCTTTCAAAACGGAAATCCATCCTGGCGATCTCATACCATTTACCCAGGTATCGCTGGCTGCTAAAAGGCGATACTGCCTTAGCACCCTTTGGAATAGTGCGACAGGATTTCAAAGCAGCAACAGCAACCAGGCCAAAGGCAATCACACCGGCGGTATATAAATAGGATTTTTTCATTACTGAATTTAAGGAATTTTGCAGGATAGGGGAAAGACAGGGACTAAAAAAAGCCCCCTTTCGGAGGCTTTGTAACTATACCTATAAGTCAGAGTAAAAGAGCCATTTTATAACCACTGCCCCAGCTGTGCCGTTGGTGCATCAGATCCAAGCTTTCTCCTTCTTCTTGCCACATCTCTTCTATGCCTGATCATGGTGGCAATTACCAGGGGTATGAACAACAGGGTCAATGGCGGAATGCCCATGAATGAAATCCATTTTCCACCAAACATATTACGCATTGGTCTTTTCAATCTTTCCGCAATCAGGTACATACCAGGTACCATAATAAGTGTCATGAAGAATGCAAAAGCCAATCCAAAAATGATCGTCCATGCCAGGGGCTTCCAGAATACGGCACTATCACCACCAAAGAAGATATGCGGGTTTAGCTGGGAGAACAAAGTGATGAAATTGATATTGAAACCAATCGCAAGTGGCACCAGCGCAAGTATCGCAGCAACAGCCGTCAGCAACACAGGGATGATCCTGATCTTACCCGCCTGTATAACCGCTTCTCTTGTTTTATATCCCCTTGCCCTGAGCTCATCAGCAAATTCAATTACAAGAATTCCATTTTTCACTACGATACCTGCCAGACCAACAATACCAATTCCGGTCATCACTACTGACACCGTCATTCCTGTGAGTGCAAATCCTAACAGCACACCAATGATACTGAACACGATCTCCGAAAGAATGATCACAGGCTTACTTACCGAGTTGAACTGGAGAACGAGGATGAACAGGATCAGCATCAGTGCAATCACCAGTGCCTTCCCAAGGAATGCTCCCGTTTCTGCCTGCTGCTCACCTTCACCTGTTTGAGCAATGGTAACATCTGCAGGTTTTTGTTTGAATTCCCGGATATAATCTTTCAGCTCAAGGTTTACAGCTGTTGGCGTATAACCCGATAACACGTTTGAGGTAAGCGTGATCACTCTTTTCAGGTCCTTTCTCTTCACACTTCCAAAAGTGCTCGTGTAATCCACTGTTGCCAATGAACTGATGGGTATCTGTTTAACTGCGCCTGTAGCCATATCCCTGAAAACAATACGCATATTCAGAAGATCGGCAAGACTTCTTCTTTGCATTTCCTGGTTGCGCAACTGGATCTTGTATTCATCTTCTTCATCCTTGATCTTCGATATCTCCCTTCCAAAAAGCGCAGTCCTGATCTGCATACCAATTTGAGCGGTGGAAACACCTTCACGCATGGCTCTCTCGCGGTCGATTTTCAATGTAATCTCTGGGTTGTTCAGGTCAATATCCATTTTCAATTCTTCCACTCCTTCAACCTTGATGGAATCAAGATAATTCTTTAGTGCAACCGCAGTTTTGGTAAGGTTATCAAAGTTCTCACTCGACACCTCGATATTCACAGGAGGCTGTGTAGGGGGGCCACCCTGCTCCTGTGCAACAGATATTTCAGCACCAGGTATATTCTGCATGGCCATCCGAATAGAATCAAGATATGGCTTGGTTGATTTACCATGTCTTTTTTCAAATTCGACAAAAGATACCTGCACCCGACCCAGCTCTGGTCTTGTACTGCGGTCGCCCGACATGGGATCACCTGCACCAACGGCAACATTGGAAATGATACTTTCCACCAATGGATTTTCTTTACCATTTTCCATATCGAGTACCCTTGCAACTTTCTTTTCCAGGTCACGTGTTAATGAATCGGTATAATTTACATTGGTTCCTACAGGAAGCTTCATATAAACATAAATGAAGTTGGGATCTCCCTGCGGGAAGAACACCACGGGCACCTGCCTTAATCCAAATATGAAGATGGAAAGAAATAAAAGTCCAATGGTTCCCAACAGCAGGTAAACGGGTCTCCATTTATGCAATGACCAACGGAGCAATTTTTCATACCTGTTCATTAACCTTGGCAATGCCCTTTCCTGGAATGATCTTATTACATCATTCATAAAGAACCTGTTCATCAATATCCAGATGGTAAGGAACAGGATCAGGTTACCAAAGAAGGTATATCCCATCACATCAAGTAAGATACCCGCCGCGACAACTATCCACAGGGCAGGTTTTTTAAATACTGCTGTCTTCTTTTCCTTTAACTCATCTGCATGGCTCATGAAATCAACTGCAAATACAGGGTTCATGATAAACGCCACGATCAGCGATGCTGCAAGTGTAAAGATCAGCATGGTTGGCAGGTAGATCATGAACTTACCAATGATGCCTGGCCAGAACAGTAATGGAAAGAAAGGAGCCAGCGTAGTAAGCGTACCAGCAAGAACAGGAACAAACACTTCGCCTGCAGCAATTTTAGCCGACCATGAAGGTGAAATTTTCCCTTCACCCTCAACAAGTATCCTG
>JAEWIW010000182.1 GCA_023386855.1 Bacteroidota bacterium
TTGCAGCATAAGCCACCATCACCTGGTTATTTCCTAAAGGCTGGATGACAGGGTAGCTTGCATCTACAGTATCAGAACTGAGGTAATTGGTGGACAAAATTTTTCCTTCCGGTGATCTAACCTGCATGCCTATGCGCTTATTGTAAGAACCTTCAAGCATTGAGGGTTCATCCCATACAATCCAGATATTTCCATCAGGAGTACTTGTCATCTGCGGATGCATTCCTCTTTCACTTATTTTTTCTCTTTCTGAGAATGTGCGCCCGCCATCAGTTGAATGATTGTAAAAGGTTCCGCTGATGTTACCACCGGTAAACCAGGAAAAATGAATCGCTTTTTGGTTTGAAGTCATGGATGGACCGGTATGCGGGCAACCCATGATCACCCAGTTATCCTCGCTGATCCTGGAAGGAGAACTAAACGTTTTTGCTTCATCTCCTGAAACCATGTGCATCATATCGCGTATGCTATCGTTGAGGATACCACGGAACAGTACATGCACATTCTTACCTTCATCAATATATAGTTTTGTTCTGCAGCACTGGCAGCTGGGCTGCGCGATCATTCGTTCTGAAGAAAATCCATTCTTGCCATTTGTTTCTGCATAGTATAACCCTGACCCCTCATTGCTGATCGTTTTGCGGTTATCCAGCCAGATGATGCCCGCTTCCCCATCAGGCATCAGGGCAACATCAAAATATCGCTGGTCAAAGCCACTGGTATCTGATACCAGTGGTCTTGCTTCAGTCCAGCTTTTACCCTGGTCAAACGACTGTGCATAGAAGATGATGCCTGAATATTTATTTTTCGGGCTAGGGTTAGCTGCACCCCAGATGGCTAAAATTTCTCCATTGGGCTTGAAGATGACCTTGGGAAGATTTTCATTGTGAGGGTGAACCTTATTACTGGCCGGGATGAGCACCGGGGAAGAAAATGTTTTTCCATCATCACCGGCAATGGCATAGCAGAAAATATGTGATGAATCCTTGTTTGTTCTTACCCAGCTGATGACCATCCTTCCATTCATATCACTGGTGATGTTGGTACATGCACCCGGAAGGCTATCCAAAGTGTTGGATAAGGTTAACGAGGAATCTATTTTATGATCCTGGCAACCCAGGAAAGAAAGTATTAGGATTGAGGCGATAATTTTTTTCATTGTAAATTTTTTTCCAGTCGAACGGCTATTATTACCTGGATGATTTTTTTTCTTTAAAGAAGTCACTGACCTGGATGGAAAGACCGATATTAAAATTGATCGGGTCTGCAAGGCGGTAGCTATAACCAAAAGAACTCTTTGAGGTGATATTGGAATAATACTGGTTAGTAAGGTTCATGATATTCATCCATGCTTCTGCCCATTTCAATTTATACCCTGTTCTCAGGTTGATAGTGTAATATCCATTATAGATATCCGTATTCTGTGGGTCGGTATAATACTTTCCCACTTTCTGCAGCTCAGCACCTATCCTGAATCCTGCAAAAAATGCGGGCCGGTACCAGAGCTCAGCATTCAATAATAAAGAAGGGGCATTATTCATCTCCATTCCATTATAGCTTATCCCTTTTTCAATAAACTCTTCAAAATGGTGTTTGCTGAAAGCACCGCTGATGCGAAGGTTCAGTGGTTTAACAGGTGTGGCATTTAAGGAAAATTCAATTCCTTTATGAATGGTTCTTCCTGCATTCTGGTTGGCAAAGCTTCCATCATCGAGCCTGGATGATACAATTTCATTGGTTCCCTTCAGCAGGTAAATGCTGAAATCGGCCGAGAGTTTATTCTTGATCAATGCAAACCATCCTCCTGCTTCATAATTAAAGAATACTGAAGGTTCGAGTGAAGGGACCTTCACACCTGTATACATTTCAGTTACCTGTGGAGGAACAAATCCTTCGCTATAGTTGGCATAAAACCCTATAACAGAAGATGGGTTATATGTGAATCCAATTTTTGAACTCAGCTTACTAAAGCGGTTGGTCGTATCGGCGGCTCCGCTGAAGCTTGAAGGAACCAGCGCATTATTAAACCTGTAATGAAAAAGATCATATCGAAGAGATGCAACGATATTTAATTTCTCCGCTGGTGAAAAGGATGCCTGTACAAAGGCAGCATAATTGTTGATGCGTGTTGAATAATTTGTCAGAAGGCTGTCGGGGGCAATATATCCTGTGTATTTTTTAAGCAGTGTATCTTTTTGGATACGTATATATTCAGCATAATAGGTTGAAGGACTAAGGTCCATACTTAGCCCTGAAGTAATCGACGCTTTTTTCCAGTTCAATTCCTGTTTATGCTGTGCAATAAAACCATAACTGTTGAACGATGATTCATTGATTTCGCCATGCGCCAAAGTTTTATCACCACGCCATACACCATTCAACCGCCTGTAATCATCCTTGATGCGGTAAGCAGGATTCTGTGCAATGGAATTATTTCGGTATACCAGGCTGATACTGGAAGAAGCATCATCATTCCATTGATGCTTCAGTGTAAGGTGATTGCGAAGCGCTTTCACTGCCCTATAGGTAAAGGTTTGAGGGTTGATGAATTTTTTTGAAGCGAACATGGCGCTGTCTACACCACCGGGCATGTCGCTGTAATAATTTATATAGGTCAGGCTGTTCCAGATCTTGGTTTTGCTGCCTATCGCATAGTCGGTACGGATGGTAAACGCTGACTTATCAAAGTCGGAATAGTTCATCGCGTTATTATTTCTTTTTGCATAATAACCGCTGATGCTCATGCCGAACTTTCCTTTCATGAAACTACTTTGAAGTTCAGCTTTTTTATAGCCAATATTATTTCCCTGCAATGAAAATTTAAGTAATGGCAGCAGGGTAGGTGATTGTGTAATGATATTAACTGCGCCACCAATGGCTTCACTTCCATACAGTGCAGAAGAAGGGCCTTTGATCACTTCAACCGAACGCATGGCGGACATATTCATTTCAAGCAATGCATTATGATTGTAAAGACCTGTAGTTCTTACAGGGATGCCATCTTCCAGGTAAAGGAACAGGCTTTTGGTGGTCATAGGCTGGCGAATACTCATCTGGTGTTGTTCATTGCCCAGGTCAACCATATTGACACCACTGATTTTATTTAGAAGCTGGTCGAAAGAAATGGCCCTGGTTTCCTGGATCGTTTTAGCACTGAGCTGTGCAATAGCGATAGGGGTTTCGGATCTTTTTGCTATTGCACCTCGGTTAGCTGAAATA
>JAEWIW010000381.1 GCA_023386855.1 Bacteroidota bacterium
CGATGGGTACGGTAAGTATATTCATTGGTGATGAGCAAAATGATCAGCAGGCCAGGAATAAAAAGGAGGAAGCTGCTAACATAGGTCGACATTTGCCAGACCTGGGGAAACTCGAATGGCCTGCTACCCACCACCACCTGCGCCATTGTTCCGCCCGTATTGGAAGCGTAAATTTTTTCCTGCAAACGGTAGGCAATAAAATTTACCCCAAACAGGCTCACCAAATATAGGATCGACAAAGCCCAGAAGGTCCGGTACTTGCGGATCTTCAACCATTCAATATGAAGCAATCGGAACATATAATAAGTTTTAATTGATGAGCACTTAATTTTTTGCCGTGTTGTTTGCCTGGGTAAGTTCAAAGAATCTTGCCTCGAGCGATTTTCTTTTTAACCTTAAATGATTCAGGATAATACCATGTTCAAAGAAGAACTGGTTCAGCTCTTCGGCATTGGCTGAGCCCTGGGGAAAATGCAGGTCAAGATGATTATTATACTGTTTGGAAATGATTGAGGGCTTTTGTTCCCGAACAAGTTTTTCAATTGCAGGAAGATTGACACTGCTTACTTCTACCACATCTTCATTCACCAGTATTTCATCAACAGGCCCTACGGCAAGAAGGGTACCCTTTTGAAGGATGGCAACATGAGTACAAACTTTTTCTACCTCATCCAGCAGGTGGCTGGCCATAATAATGGTTTTACCCTGTTGATGCAACCTAAGGATCAGTTCACGTGTTTCAGCAATGCCTTCGGGGTCAAGGCCATTGGTAGGTTCATCAAATACCAGCACCTGGGGGTCGCCAAGCAAGCAACCGGCAATGGCCAGTCGTTGTTTCATACCCAGTGAAAAGGTGCTGAACTTAGAATGCTTACGGTCGAGCAGGTTAACCATTTCCAGCACTCTTTCAATATCGGAGGGATCTTTTTCCTTGATCTCTGCCTGGATCTTCAGGTTATCAACAGCACTGAGATAATGGTAAAAATTTGGCGTCTCCAACAGGGTGCCGATCTTTTTGCGATTACTGGTGGCGTCACCGGTATCAAAAAAAGAGAATTCGCCTGAGTCTGGTTTCAGGACATCCATCAGTACACCAAGAAGGGTAGTTTTACCACTGCCATTGGGACCAAGGATGCCGAATACAGCGCCCTCGGGAACTTCAAAGGAAACATGCTTTAAAGCCTGTATAGGGCCATAGCGCTTGGCCAGCCCGTTCACAGCAAGTATCGACATGGGAATAGGTTTGTTTGAAGATACAATAACCCTGATGTAAACAGAAAGGTTCTGTAACAACGGTATTATTGTGATGTAAAGGGCGGCCGGGCACTTATAATCCTTCTAACAATTGCTGAACTATTGAAGAGCTTTTACGGCTGCTTCTATTGAGGGATAAATAAAATTAAACCCTGCCTGGCGGATCTTTTCATCACTTACGGTGGTGCTTTTCAGCACTTCGATACTCATTTCGCCAAGGGCAAGTTTAAGGGCAAAAGCCGGAACATACAGGGGCAGATAAAACGCTTTCCTGGCCTGCTGTGCAATGGTAAGGATCATTGTCCTGTTATTTACTGCCTGGGGAGCCACGGCATTATAAATTCCTTCAATGGCAGGCTGCTCAATGGCATAGAGATAAAGGCGGGCCAGGTCGTCGACATGTATCCAACTGATCATTTGTTCACCACTGCCTAATATGGTAGCCATACCAAACTTAATGGGTTTCAGGTATTCGGGATACGCGCCCCCTTCCCTGCTGAGTACAATACCAGTTCTGAGAATGACCAGCCTGCATTGAAGGGTTGCTGCAGGCCTTACGCTTTCTTCCCATGCCTTACAGGTTTCTCCCAGGAAACCAGGAGCATGCGGCATGTTTTCGGTGAAAGGATGGGGATTTGGAATTACAGGATCAGTTCCATACCATCCAATTGCAGAAGCGCTGATAAAAGCTCTTTGCTTTGAAGGATTTCTTTTTATGGCATCAATGAGAATAGAGGATGTTTTTGTCCTGCTTTCAAGGATCTGTTTTTTCCTTTTATTTGTCCACCTTCCCTTGCCAACATTTTCTCCTGCAACATGAACGATCACATCCGCAGCAGCGACAGCATCATCATCAATCGTATTTTTATCAATATCCCAATGCGCATAGGCAACACCGTTAGCAGGATCTTTTTCCTGGCGGGTTAGAATAGTGACATGGTAACCTTTTAAAAGCAACAGGTCAGTCAATGCTTTTCCGATCATACCGGTTCCCCCGGCAACCAGGATATTTTTCATGTAACCAAGATAGGATTTAGTGGAATACGGAAAACGGAAAACAGAATGAATACAAAATACAAAATACGGGATACAAAAAAATTCCCGCCCATAGCGGGCGGGAACACAACTAAAAACAATTATTAACTACTCGACTTTTAATCGGGTTTTTTTCCGTCCAGGAAGGTATTGATCGTTGAGATCTGCCCCTTATTCTGGTCGTCGGCTTTTACTTCATAATTACTATAGAAATTCTCTACATGAGAAACGCTGTTGTACAATTCCAGGTTGCGGCGGATATAAGCCGGTACTGTCTCAAACTCATTGTTCGGGTCGGCAGAATTAATATTGAACGAAAGGTTGCGCAATTTCTGAATTCGTTCAGCTGCCTTACGCTTTTGAATTTCTATTTCGTCCTGCATCGCAGGTTCCTCAATAGAGTGGGGCATTCCCGAAGCAATTTGCGCGGTTTGATGGGTACCAACTTCCTCCGCCGCTGGAATTTCCTCTTTGATAACCAATTGAAATTCGGAAGAAGGTTCTTCTTCTTTCTCCGTTTTCATGTTCAGGTCTAAGGATGGTTCTTTCAATACAGGTGTACCAGATTTGTCCTTGGTCGGCTCTGCATAGATATTGGATGGCTTGGCCAAGTATCCCCCTGACGCTGCAGACGATGGGGAATTCGTTATAATAATTTCCTGTTCTTGTATTTTATTAACGGGTATGTTCGAGGATACGGGAGCAATTGGCTCGTTTTCATGGGAAGGAGTTGACGAAAGTATCCATTCTGTTCTAACTTCTTCATCCTTTTTTTCCACCGGTTTCTCCACAGGCTCTTTTGCCTGTTCATCAAAGGAAAAAAGACTCAACGCCGAGGATACCGGCGGGGTTTCCACCAGCCTGGGCGCCAGTTCTTCAGGCAATTCTTCAGGCTCCTGCACCAATGGAGCTTTTGACTCTTCCTTTACCACGGCTTTTTGTTCCGGAACCGCGGGTGTTGAACCGAGGGTTAGAATGATCTTTTCTTCTTTCTTTGGCTCTTCGGTTACCGCTTCCCTTTTATTGAACGGATCCTTATGTTCAAACCCTGTTGCAATAAGGGTGATTCCGATCTTATCTTCCAGTGAATTATCGTATCCCATACCGAGAATCACATCAGTTCCTTCACCGGCTTCGGCAAGAAGGTATTGCTGGATGATCTCAACCTCATCCATAGTAAACTCATGCTCACCTTCGGATGAATTAATATTGATGAGTATCCATTTAGCACCACGGATCTCATTATCGTTAAGCAATGGTGAATTCAATGCTTCTTCAATAGCTTTCTGCGCCCTGTTTTCTCCACCGGTTGCTGCAGAGCCCAGGATGGCCACACCACCGTTACGCATTACAGTACAAACATCCGCGAAATCGACATTGATCTGGCCGGTGCTGTTGATCACATCAGTGATACATTTTGCAGCGGTAGCAAGTACATTATCGGCACGACTGAATGCTTCTTTCATTTTGAGGTTACCAAACTGGTGACGTAATTTATCGTTACTGATCACCAGCAGGGTATCAACATAATTCTTCATCATCTTGATGCCTTCTTCTGCCTGCAGCTGGCGTTTTTTTCCTTCGTATGAAAATGGCGTGGTAACAATTCCTACAGTGAGGATACCGAGCTCACGACAGATGCGTGAAATGATCGGTGCTCCACCGGTACCTGTTCCACCCCCCATACCTGCAGTGATAAAGGCCATCTTTGTATTTACTTCGAGTATCCTTTTGATCTCTTCTAAACTTTCTTCTGTTGCCTGCCTGCCGATTTCAGGATTGGCGCCGGCTCCCAGTCCCTGTGTAAGGTGTGGTCCGAGCTGCACCTTATTCGGCACTTTGCTTAGCGCAATGGCCTGGGCATCCGTATTACAAATAATGAAATTCACACCCTCTATGTTCTGGCTGAACATATGGTTCACTGCATTGCTGCCTCCGCCACCAACACCAATGACCTTGATGATGGATGACTTTTCCTTTGGTAGATCGAAATGGATCATAACTGATTATTTGTAAGAATTATGGTTGATTAGTAAGTATGCTTTTTATAATGCGTGATCTTCTTCTTCTTTAAAGAGGTCAATTAATGTAACCTTGAATTTGCCCCAGAAATCCTTGATGCCTTTCCTGCTTTTGCTGTTGTCCTGCACCGGCAATATTTCTTCCATTTCCTCTGGCTCATGCTGCTTCAGGTTTTCAGGCACTTCAACCTTTTTATACATCTGCTCGAACTGCTTACGGTTATGTTCATAATCGCTATAGCCTTTCAATATTAAACCGATACAGGTTGAATAGGTTGGCTTAACCAGTTCATCGATATGCCCTGCTGCAAGATGCTCTGTAGGATAACCGATCCTTGCATTCAGCCCGGTTACATATTCAGTAAGCTGGATAAGATGTTTCAGTTGTGATCCTCCACCTGTAAGTACGATACCTCCATTCAGCATGCGGCTATCGAGCCCTACCTGCTTAAGATGGTAGGTTACAAAATCCATGATCTCGCTCATTCTTGCCTGGACGATATTCGCCAGGTTCTTCACACTGATCTCCTTAGGCTGCATGCCACGAAGACCGGGAATAGTAATGAATGCATTGGCCTTTGCTTCATTGGCCAATGCGGAACCAAACTGCACTTTCATTTGTTCAGCCTGGGTCTTCAAAACACCTAAACCGGTTTTGATATCATTGGTAATGTTCTCACCACCAAAAGGTATCACCGCAGTATGTTTTAGGATGCCTTCATAGAACACGGCAAGATCAGTGGTGCCGCCACCAATATCAACTATGGCAACACCCGCTTCGAGGTCTTCCTGGGCCATCACTGCTGCAGCAGAAGCCAGTGGCTGCAATACAAGGTCCTTGGTTTTCAGACCGCTTTTTTCAACAGAACGGTTGATGTTTCGTATGGCATTCTTATCACCGGTGATGATATGAAAATTAGCACCCACTTTAACCCCTCCATACCCGATAGGATTAGGTATATTCTGGAAATTATCAACAGTGAATTCCTGCGGTATCACATCAATGATCTGGTCGCCGGCAGGTATATATGTTTTGAACTGGTCTGCGATCAGTTGATCGATCTCGCGCTGGGTGATCTCTTCATCAGTCTGCTGCCGAACGATATCACCTCTTGTCTGCAGACTTTTAATATGATGACCAGCGATACCAACATAAACTTCATTGATCTCCAGGTTTGGGTTGGATGCATAGCAATTCTCCAGTGCAAGCTTGATGGCCTTGATGGTTTCGTCGATATTCAAAACCTGCCCGTGCTTGACGCCATTGGAATTTGCCCGGCCAAATCCTATGATCTCCAGCTTGCCAAACTCGTTCTTTCTTCCAGCGATCGCCGCGATTTTTGTGGTTCCAATGTCGAGCCCCACGATGATCGGTTGTTCGATGTTCATAGTAGTATGTTAGTTTTTAGTTGTGTTATACTTTACAAATGCCTGTTTAGTTTTTTGCTGCTCCACGCTGTCGATCATCTTCGATGCATTCTCATCCACATCAGCGATCATGGATTCAATGTTGCTGATCACTTTCAATGAATCGGCACGGCTAACAAATCCCGCTTTCCTTACTGCCACTACCTGTCCATCAAATTGCAGACGCAAGACTGCATATTTATTGATACCTGTTTTAGGGATCACCTGCTGGTAGAACTGGTACAGTTTTCCAAACTTTTTATCCAGTTCATCAGCGTTTCCCAATTCAATCACCTGGTCACCAATCAGCGGTATCATGTCGAAATTGTTCCCATTGATATTGACCTGTGCCACTTGCGCCTGCCAGAAAGGATCTTTCGAAATAAAAGCACTCATCCTGATGATATCACGGGCCAGGGCACTGTCTTTCTTCGCAATGTTTACACCGGTTACCGGGAATCCTGTAAATACAGGGAGTTTGGCAACAGTTTTCTCCGACAGTGGTAATTTCTTCATCGCTGTATCCAGGTAAAAACTGCTTCCATTGCTGGTAAAGATCCTTGCAACAGGTTCCCTTTCGGTGATATGCACCTGGAGCACTCCATTATTATCGAAGAACAATTGGGCATCGCGGATCCAGGTGCTTTTCTCCAGCCTTCTTTCCATGGAAGGAAGGTTGAAACTGTGCATTTTCACACCGCTGAAGCTTGGCTCTCCATTATTGGCCAGGATCTTCAACACATCTTTCTTATCAACAAACCATGTGGCTTTATCAGATGAATTAATGTCGATCTGCACTCCTTTGCATAAGGCTTCGCTTTTCGACTGAACGGCGGCACCAAGCAATACAAGGA
>JAEWIW010000387.1 GCA_023386855.1 Bacteroidota bacterium
CATGTCGCAAAGCATTGATTTTATCAGTAACAGGAAAGGTCTTGCAATAGGTAATGGCATGGTGTTTTACCTCATGCACCTTATACCGCTTGTAGGATGGATACTTGCCCCTGCATATGCTGTGATAGCGGCCACCCTGAGTTTATACCATAGCAAGGATACCAATATCGGTGGTGTTCATATCGACCTTTGATCATATTTCAATTATATTCCATGCAGCATCCATCAGCCATTGTTTACCTTATTCCTTCCGTTTTATATACAGGAGCAACAGAAACCATTCCTGCTTATGTACTGGATGCAATAAAGGACTGCAATGTCTTTTTTGTAGAAAATGAACGATCAGCAAGAAGATACCTGAAATCGATATGGAAAGAAATGGTGATCGATGATTATAAATGGGTAACGATTCATAAAGCGGAAGAACAGGTGCGGTCAATGTTCCGTGATCACCTGAAAAAAGGTGATCATATTGGCATCATCAGTGAAGCAGGTTGTCCTGGTGTTGCAGATCCCGGCCAGTTGCTGGTAGATGTGGCGCAAAAAGCAGGAGCACTCGTGAAACCTTTGGTGGGGCCAAGTTCCATATTACTTGCCCTGATGGCGAGCGGATTGAACGGGCAACAGTTCATGTTCAAGGGCTATCTTCCTATTGATCATTCTGAAAGAAATAAAGCCATCAGGTCAATGGAAGAATATTCACTTATTCATCAATGCACGATGATCTTTATTGAAACCCCTTATCGCAATAACCAATTGCTTGAAAGTCTTTTGAAACATTGCCGCCCTTCAACAAGGTTATGCATTGCCATCAATATCACATCACCAGGGGAAAATATCAGGACTAAATCAATAGCTGAATGGAAACAGGCTCTCCCGGTTATCCCGAAAGAGCCTGCAATATTTCTTATTGGTGCCTGATGATTATCTCCTCACTTCACGAATGGAGATAATACTGTCCACTATATAGTTGGTATATCCCCTCCAGGGAATGGCATGAAGATATTCCTTGTAATGGAGTTCCACTTCCTTCCCGTTACTCACCATTAAAGTATTGGCTACCTTCGGATCTGAAATGGAAAACTCGAATTCATATGATTGCACTGTTCCAGGTGCCCGTGAACGAAGGCCGCTTTGAATGAGTTTGCCCTCGTAGGTTTTGAAGAGGTATCCTTTTTTCACAACATAGTTCAACTCGCCGGCTTTTACTCCTTCCCCAAATACCCAGTAATAACGCCAGTACATAAACCCCGCCAGTAGCAATACTACAATGAATATAATAAGTCCAAGGAATCGTTTCATATAGATTGATTTATTCTAATCCGTATTTATCCACCAGGTAAATCAATGCAGCCATATTGATGGCGCCAAGTTCAAGCTCTCTTTTATTCACTGCTTCAAATACATCACCGGGAGAATGATGAACATCGAAATAACGTTGTGTGTCCGGTTCCAGTCCTGCCACCGGGGTACCGAAAGTTCCGTTCAAAGGCCCGATATCAGCACCTCCACCACCTTTGTTGATGAATGCGGTTTGATATGGAACCAGCAAGGGAAGCCATGCCTGGACTTTTTTCAACTGGGCATCAGAGCCACTGAAACCAAAGCCTCTTGGGGTAAAACCACCGGCATCACTTTCCAGTGCGAAGTAATGTTTCTCGTTCTTTTCTTTAGCCTGTTTTGCATAAGCTGTTCCTCCACGAAGTCCATTTTCTTCATTGGCAAATAATACCGCGCGGATCGATCTTCTTGGCTTGTAGCCCAGTTTCTTCAGCACATTCAGTACTTCGATCGATTGAACGCAACCTGCACCATCATCATGCGCACCTTCACCGGTATCCCAGCTATCGATATGCCCCCCGATAGTGATGTATTCATTGGGAAACTCCGAACCGGTGATTTCACCGATCACGTTATGACCAATCGTATCGGGAAGATTTCTGGCGTTACTGATCATTTCGATTATTCCCTTATTATTCTTCAACAATGTAGAAAGTTTGTCGGCATGTTGCAAGCCAACGGCCAGTGCCGGTATTTTAGGAAATGAATCGTTATAATGAAGCGATCCAGTATGGGGATGATTATCGGTAGAATGCGACATGGAGCGGATGATCACACCTACTGCACCATATTTTGCGGCGCGGCTGGCCCCGTCTGACCGGTACTTCACTGCATCGCCATAAGAATGGAAAGTGCGGATGAAAGTGGGAACAAATGCATAGTTGTAAAATACGATCTTACCCTTTACCTGTTCTTTCTTTTTCTCCAGGTCATCGAAGGAAGTCACTTCGATCACTGGTGCCTTGATCTTCTTTCCACCGGTTCCTTCTGAATTACCCAAAGCCAGTACATTCAGTGGCAGCCTGTTTTTTCCATATACAAAAACTGCGGATTCCTTTGCTCCCCTTACCCAATGCGGCACCATGCATTCCTGTAACCAGGCTTTATCAGCACCTGCATTATTCATGGCATTCAAACCCCATGCTTCAGCCTTATAACTTGCCGGTGAGCCTGCCAGTCGTGCTCCAACTTTCCTGGTTAGCTGGCGAAGGTTATCATAAGATTGACCATTGGTAAGGATCTCATCAGCGATACGGCGAATGAATAAAGAGTCTTCATTAACCTGCGCCATAACATGAAGAGAACACAGCAGAGAGAAAAGGAATAACAGTTTTTTCATCATGCAAAAAAATTATGGCTAAAGGTATTGAATTGTTGGTCAGAACATCCACGATTACTCCACCAGCAAAATTTCTTTTACCTTCGAACACTAATCTTCACATATGCGCATTGGAATTGTATGTTATCCCACCTTCGGAGGCAGTGGTGTATTGGCAACCGAATTGGGAAAAGCTCTTGCAGATAAAGGTCACCAGGTTCACTTCATTACTTACCAGCAGCCGGTGAGGCTGATTGAATTCAATGCCAATATCTTCTATCATGAAGTGCGGGTGCCCACTTACCCACTGTTTGATTATCCTCCTTATGAAACGGCCTTATCCAGTACGATGGTGGATGTAATTGTAAACAATCATATCGACCTGCTGCATGTTCATTATGCCATACCTCATGCATCTGCTGCATACATGGCCAAGAAGATACTTGAAACCCAGGGCAAGAAGATTCCCGTGATCACTACATTGCATGGAACCGATATCACCCTGGTAGGAAGGGATAAAACCTTTGCTCCTGTTGCCGCCTTTTCGATCAACCAGTCGGATGCCATTACCGCGGTTTCAGCTAACCTGAGAGATGAGACCTATAAACTTTTCAAGATTGAAAAGGAGATCCAGGTGATCCAGAATTTCGTTGATGTGGAACGATTCAGGAAGAAGCCGATCGATGCCTTTAAGAAAGTGATCGCGCCGAATGGCGAGAAGATCGTGTTACATGCATCCAACTTCAGGAAAGTGAAGAGGGTTGAAGACGTAGTCCGGATATTTGCAGAGATCATCAAAGAGGTTCCAGCCAAATTATTATTTGTAGGCGATGGTCCGGAAAGGCCGGCAGCCGAGGAATTATCCAGGGAACTGAAGATCTGCGATGATATGCGCTTCGTGGGAAGGCAGGAACAGATGGAGGAGATCGTTGCCATATCTGATCTTTTCCTGCTGACCTCTGAATATGAAAGTTTTGGACTGGCCGCACTGGAAGCCATGGCTGCCGGGGTGCCGGTGATCTCTACCAATGCCGGCGGATTACCCGAAATTAATATTGATGGGCAAACCGGTTACCTCTCGAATGTGGGAGATGTCAGCAGCATGAGCGCTCATGCAATAGAATTACTAAAGGATGAGGAGAAACTGGCGAGGTTCCGCAACAATGCAATGCTCCAGGCCGATAAGTTTGACCTGCACAACGTGGTGCCGATCTACGAAAAACTTTACGATTCTTTTCTTTGATGGGATACCCCCGTGGCACGGCCCCGTGCCACGGGGTCTATTTTCGACGTAACCAGGCTTCGGGATCCATGTTCCTGTTCTCCTGTAATAAAAGGAAATCCACTTCTCCTTCACCGCCGGCTTTTCCTAATACCTGCCCAGCTTTTACTTTACTTCCCTTGGATACGCTTACTGAAGAGAGGCCGCTATAGGTAGTGAAGTATTTACCATGACGAACCAATACCACCGATACTCCTTCGATATCGAACACCGATGATACATCACCGTCGAACACCGCTTTCACGGAAGCGCCTGGATTAGTCTCTATGGTAATACCCGGGTTATTTCCCACTATCTTGGTTCCTTCAATTCCATAGTTTCCAAATGGAGTCTTAATCACACCTGCATCTACAGGCCATGGCAACCTTCCTTTATTCTTTTCAAAGTTGTCGGAAACGATCATCCCTTCTGGAGTAGCTTCAAATACACTTTTCCTGGCTTCACCAACATTTTTGCTGGCAGCAGGGGCGGCCGGGGTAGCGGCGGTTTTTGTGCCGGCAGGTTCAGCTGCCTCTTTAGCCTTTGCTGCTGCTTCCCTTTTCTTCAGTTCCTCTAACTCACGCAAACGGGCCAGCCTTGCTTCCCTTTCAATAGCTGCACGGATGGCTGATCTCAACTTGGTATCGGCTCTTTTTTTGGCTGCAAGTTCTTTGGATAACTGGTTCTCCTTCGATTTCAGCTTTGAAACAAACACATCTTTTTCCTTCTTCTCATCAAGCAATACCAGCTTCTCTTTTTGTTGCTTTTCCAGTACATCATCCTTTTCCTTCCTTGAACGTTCAAGACCGGAGATCTTTTGCTGCAGCAGGTCCTGGGTGTTACGGATATTGACCGCATGCTGTTCACGGAAGCGACGATAACTTTTCAGGTATTCCACTCTTTTAAGCGCATCATTGAAGCTTGCCGATGAAAAGATAAAATTCAGGAAATCGTAATTGTTGCGGTTCTTATAAGCATACACGATGCTCTTCTCGTATTGAAGTTTAAGGGTATCCAATTCTTTTTTCAGTTTCGAGATCTCATTCCGCGAAACATTGATATTACCCTGGATGGAATTGATCTGCTTATTGATATTATTAATGGCTGCTTCCCGCAGGCGAAGTTTTTTCTGCAGCAGGGCTAGCTGGCCGAGCGATTCTTTACGGTTGCGTTTGGTTTGGTCAAGTGATCTTTTTACATCTTCAATCTGCCGCTGTATATCCGCTCTCTGTTTTTCAAGTTCAGCCCTGTTCTGGGCATTCACTGCCCCTGCTGTCAACATGAATACCACGATAAGAAAAACTATTTTTTGCATGCAGGCTTTTTTAGAATGTAACGATACCAGTCCCTAAACGGGTAAACGGGTTATTCCTGTTGCTTAACGCTTATTTTCTTTTATAATTTTTCGGAACCGGGAACGGAAAGTTTAATGGTTCGTTAAAAGAAAACTGTTTGTATTGCATTTCGATATCGATCTTGCTTTTTTCTGATGCGGTAATCTTCCTGCTGGTGGGGAAATGAATATCCCCTCGGGTCTCATATCCACCGTAAGAAATCAGCGCAGTTCTTGCACGGGTTTCATCAATATCATCCAGCTTGCTGGTCAGCAGTAGCCTGTCGGCATCGGTCACTGTTAACAGGTGCTTGAAGAGTGGCCCGATATTGATCAGGGAAATGGAATTCTCCTGCCTTTTGTAGGATATGATATTGCTGTCGAGCTGAACAGGGTTCCCGATAAGGAGATTCTGAACATCATAGAAGGAGAACGGGATATGTGACACTTCGTTAAGATAGGTCGCGCTTCTTGCCTGGATCTCCTTGTCAATTTTATTCAACACTTTCACACTATCGGGAGTGATCAGTATCCTGAAGGCTTCGATACCCAGGGCTGCATTAATACTCACCCAGATCACGCTGTCTTTCTTCATGCGGAGAAATGCATTGAAGTCACTTTTCTTACCATCACTTCCCACAAAATCAACTTTCACCTTGCCGGAGAAAGTGTTGAAGTCAATGATATTATTCTTTACATCTTCATATACTCCTGCAATGAATTTAAGCGAATCGGCCTTTGTATCCACCCTTGCTACCGCAACCGAATCCCTGGAAGCGATCGCACCGGAAATTTTCCTGGTCGACCTGCAGCTGCTGAAAATGACTAACAGGAGCAATACCAAATAGAGCCTTGAAAAATCTTTCATAATTTATACTTTACCTGTATGGCCAAAGCCGCCTTCATTTCTCGCGGTAACCTTTATTTTTTTTACTTCTTTCCATTTCACTTTTTCATAGCGGGCTACAACCATCTGTGCAATTCTGTCGCCAGGCCTGATCCTTTGTTCCTCTTTCGAATGGTTGATAAGAATTACCTTGATCTCTCCACGGTAATCGCTGTCGATCGTTCCCGGGCTGTTCAGACAGGTGATGCCCTGCTTGATGGCCAGTCCACTTCTTGGTCGTACCTGTGCTTCATATCCATCGGGCAGTTCGATAAAGAGTCCGGTTGGAACAAGCGCCCTGTCCCCGGGCTGAAGGATCATTTCTTCCAAAATGTTTGCCCTGAGATCCATACCGGCAGAACCTTCGGTTGCATATTCGGGTAATGCATTGGCCGACTGGTTAAGGATCCTGACTTTCAGTTTTGACATGCGCAAATCTAGGAATATCTCTCCAACAACACAGTTGCATAAGCTACCAATCCTTCTTCTCTTCCAACAAATCCCATCTTTTCTGTAGTGGTTGCTTTAATGGAAATATCACTGAGCTGCAGTTTGAGTATCCTTGCAATGGTCTCCTGCATTTCGGCGGTATAAGGTTTTATTTTAGGGGCTTCAAGGCATAAACTCGTATCAAGGTTAACGATGCGGTAGCCTTTCGATTGAATAAGTTCATTACAATGTTTCAGCAGGATCTTGCTGTCGATATCCTTATACGCCGGGTCGGTATTGGGAAAATGAACACCAATATCCCCCAGCGCCAGTGCACCAAGCATGGCATCACAAATGGCGTGTAATAATACATCTGCATCACTATGACCAATGGCCCCTTTTGAATGGGGAATCTTAACGCCACCTATCCAGAGATCCCTTCCTTCTACCATCTGGTGAAAATCAATACCAAAACCAATTCTTAACGGCATGTGCTGAGATTAAATAATAAAGCGCCACCAAAGTGACGCTTCAAAGATACCTGTAATAAATGTATTCATAATGGGCCAGGGACCCATGAGATTATTCGGTTGTACCATCCAGGTCGAGCAACAGCCCAAAGCGAATGGTATTGGAAAGCGGGTTCCTGTTCACACCCGATCCTGATGGAACGAGGTAAGAAAAATTCAACCCGAAAATATTGTACTTCAAACCAACACCAACGGTGAAGTACTGCCTGTTACCCTTGGTTTTATCTTCGTAGAAATATCCTGCCCTGGCGAAGAACTGGTTATTGTAAGAATATTCGGCACCAAGGGAAACCTGCACTTCCTTCAATTCTTCCGACATGCCGCCAGGCGCATCACCAAAGGATTTGAGCCAGCTGCTAACAACTGCAGTACCACGGTATTCGCGGTTAAGTGCTTCATTTACGCTATCAGGGTTATTGCCATCCATAACATATTTCGGGGGGGTTGGCACCATGAGTTTATTGAAGTCGATACCAAACTGGATGGAATTGATCTCGTCAAACACTTTGCGATAGGTAACACCAAGGCCCAGGTTGGCAGGAATAAAATCCTTCTGGGTAGCATCTTTTGAATAACCGATCTTGGAACCCAGGTTGCTGAGTGCAGCACCGAAATTCCATCCCTGGCCGTTTTCATTGGCACCGGTATAATAGAAAGAAAGGTCACCGGCTACGGCATTTCCTGCCTGGTATACATTTCCCTGGTCAGAAAAATTTCCTACCAGGTTGGAATTGATATAGCGAAGCGCGATACCCAGTCCCATTCTTTCCGAAAGCTTCCTGGAATAACCGGCATCAATCCCAAACTCGCGTGGGCGACCGTTTCCAAGGTCGGTACCCGATCCGTCGGTAAATTGAATATTGCCGAGAGAGAAATATCTTACTGAAGCCGACAAGGCCTGGTCTTCATCGAGTTTGTAATATCCTGATGCTGCCAGCAGGTAAACATCGTTCAATCCAAGGTCTTTTAACCATGGAGTATAGGTAAGGCCAACACCATAGGGATTTGTGGCAAATGGAGTTTTAGACTAATTCCAGAAGGCAGAGTTGGCATCGGGAGTAGTAGCCAGTCCAAGATCACCCATACCTCCTGCCCTTGCATCGGGAGATATCCGCAGAAAAGGAACAGCAGTCGTTACCACGTTGATGGTATTGTCATAATTCTGTGCATGAACCGAGCTCAAAGAAAACAGCAATAAAACCGATACAGTTAGTCTCGCGAACCTTATTTTCATTTAAAAGGAATTTTGGTCAGTTTTGATTTAGTGATCAACAGGGTAAAATTAGATCAATAGGGATTAATTAGGTTAATGAGCTCAAAGCAGGAAAAGTTTTTCGATCTTATGGGCCGATTTCCCGTCACTGGTGCGCACCCTGAGGTTGTAAATATAAACTCCCCTTCCGAGTTTGCCACCAAAATCATCTTTCCCGTCCCATTCAACCTCACTCGAACGATTACCCATCG
>JAEWIW010000005.1 GCA_023386855.1 Bacteroidota bacterium
CATGAGGAGCCATATCCATGGCCTGCATTAAGGCAACCGATTTATTGATGATGGTTTGTCGGTTGCCCCATGCAAAGGTCGCTGCGAATAAACCTGCGATTTCCCTGTCCTGCTTTTTTTTAAACAGGTGGGGAACCGACAGCGGATCATCCTTGATGAAAAAAGGCCGGTTGAATTCATCAACTTTTTTCTCCAAAAAGATCCTTAACTCCTCATTCATTTCATTAGCCAATGGCCTGTTTAAGATCTTCTATAAGATCGTCAGCATCTTCAATACCTACGCTCAGGCGGATAAGTGAATCAGATAAACCGTTCTTGATTCTTTCTTCCCTTGGAATGGAAGCATGGGTCATTGTTGCAGGATGGTTAATCAGTGATTCAACGCCCCCAAGGCTTTCTGCAAGCGAAAAGATTTTGGTTGAAGAAAGCACTTTCCTTGCGGCATCTACGCTATTATCCTTGAGTTCAAAGCTCATCATGCCGCCGAAGCCACGCATCTGTTTACGGGCGATCTCGAAGCCAGGATGGTCTTCAAATCCACACCAGAATACTTTTCCTACAGCGGGATGCTGGCGAAGGAATAAAGCAATGCGTTCACCATTCTGGCAATGCCTCTCCATTCTTACATGCAGGGTCTTTAAACCGCGAAGAACAAGAAAGCAATCCTGTGGGCCAGGAACAGCACCACAGCTTTTTTGTATAAAATATAGTTGATCTCTCAGCGATTCATCATTCATCATGATACAACCGTGGATAAGGTCGCTATGACCTCCAAGGTATTTTGTTGCCGAATGCACCACCAGGTCAGCTCCAAGGTCAAGAGGGTTCTGAAGAAATGGCGATGCGAAGGTATTATCCACGCAAACCAGCAGTTTGCGTTCGTGTGCAATGGCTGCAACCGCTTCCACATCAACAATATTCATCAGTGGATTAGTGGGTGTTTCAACCCATACCAGCCTGGTTTGGTCATTGATCTTTTGCTTTATGCCATCAAGATCCTGCAGGTTTATGAAATGGAATTTGATGCCGAACTTTTCAAACACTTTAGTAAACAACCGGTATGTACCTCCATACATATCATTACCGCAGATCACCTCATCTCCGGGCTTCAGCAATTTGATCACTGCATCCGTTGCCGCCACACCACTGGAAAAGCTCAATGCATATTTTCCATTTTCAATAATGGCTAATGCATCCTCAAGTGCCTTGCGGGTGGGGTTTTGAGAACGTGCATATTCATAACCCTTGTTTTCCCCGGGGGCCGATTGAACATAGGTTGAAGTTTGATAAATGGGTGGAATAATTGCTCCTGTAGAAGGATCAGGTTCCATACCTGCATGAATCAATTTGGTGGCTAGCTTCATGTTGTAATGATTTAATGACTGCAAAGATGCACAATAAGATTTTATACCGGGTTGTCAATCAGTATTAAAACGGTAATTATCATGAGGTTTTCCAGACTTCAATCTTAACATTCAATTAATCGTGCCTGAAACAGCGAAATATTTCGTAGATCTTTTCATGATCATACCTACCGTACCAATACAATGAATAATGCTTTATGCGCTATATACATTTATGGTGTATTAAAATTCCAAACATCAAAAGCATAGCCATGAAACACACACTTATCCTAGCCTCCCTGTTAAGCATAACAATCGGAGTATCCGCTTTCAATCCTGCTGTAAACGAAAAAGTATTGAACAGTTTCAAAAAAACTTTTTCTGCTGCACAGGAAGTAAAATGGGATGAATCAAAAGATCACTATACTGTATGTTTTAAAAATTATGGTATAAGAACAACCGTGAATTATGACAGGAAAGGAAATATGTTATCTACCATAAGGTATTACCAGCCTGAGTTGCTTCCCATTAATGTACTTGATAAACTAACCAGGGAATATTCCAATGCAGATCTTTTCGGTGTAACTGAAATAGCTGTAGGAAACAGCGTTGCCTACTTTGTGAAAATCGAAGGAAGTAAGTACTGGACCACAGTCAAAGCTGATTCCATGGGAAACACTGAAGTGGTTGAAAAATACAGGAAAGCCTGACAATAAAATAAAAGGTTACATCACTAAAAAATGCCGCAGTTATCGTTGCGGCATTTTTTATAAAGGTTATATACTTATCGGTAACTCCGTTTTTATCTTATCCCAGGATACCCTGAGCACTGCTCCTTCATTGGTGGGAATAAATTGCATCGATAAATATTCCATTGTAAATCCAAGTGGTTGAACGGGCACTTCAAATGAATAAAGATCTTTCTTGTTATTGATCTTCAGCCCCCAGGTATACAAATCTGAATTAAGCCTGATATTCCACTTGTCTTCAAATGGTATACAATACAAAACATACCTGCCAGCAGGAATGGTTTGTCCCTGGATCTTTACATTCCTGAAAAATTCAATCTCTGTTGCTTCATTGGCTCCCATTCGCCAGGGCTTTCCATAGCGGACGATATTCCCGAATATCACTCTTCTGTCAATCGCAGGCCGGCTATAAATGACCCTTGCAACAGGATTTCCTTTTTCAACTCCACCCATTTTCTTTACCGGGAAATCAGCCGGGAAATAACTGATGTCCATTGATGATTTATCCACTGGTGGGTTCGCTGTTTTTGGCAATTCGGCGGCCAGTGTATCATTGGAGTTAATGGTTCTGCCTGCGCCATGCCTGCAACTGTATGCAATAATTCCTGTCAGAAAAAATAGGATCAATATGATCCCTGCCCTTTGTTTATTCATGGCCTCAATTAAAAAGAAAAAGGTATCGACGTTTTTACATTATCCCAAGCAATGATCAAATTAGCATTATTATTTTTGCCTTTATCAAAAAACATGGTAAAGGCTTCAGAGGGTTCATTCAGCTTTTCTGTTCTCACGTCCATTCTTATTACGTCTTTCGAAGCATCATATACAAAGGCACCCCATACATCAGTATCACGATTGATGATAATGGTCCATTTATCCAGGAAGGGTATGGCAAACATGGAATAACGTCCTTTCTTTAATTTCTTATCGCCAATGCGAACATCCTTGTACAGGTCAAGCTCAGTGGCTTCATTCGCTCCAAGTCGCCAAACCTTGCCATACTCCACCAGTTCTCCATAAA
>JAEWIW010000037.1 GCA_023386855.1 Bacteroidota bacterium
GGTCAAAGTAGCGGTCCATAGAATCCAGTCAGACTTAGTATAGGTTTTCCTGCTATCCAATGGCAAACCGAATTCATTTTGCTTTCCCAGGTAATAGCTGATCTCTTTTTGATAAACCTCCTTTGGAAAAAGATCCATGGAAAGCACTTTATCCCAAACCAGGTTATACTTCTGGCTCCAGGTATTGCGGTTATCAAAAGTGAGCGCGTAGTGATCACCTGCGTCAGCAAGCTGCATCCATTTTTTCACCATCTCTTTCGATGATTCACCGTATTTCTTTGCATCTTCCTTCAACCCTAATTGTTCAGCAAGCATGGCATAGCTTGCAATACCTACGATGGCTTTAACAGAAAGATTCGCATTCCGTGCCAGGTGGCCTGCAAAATCATCGGTACACAACTGGTTGGCAGGATCAAGTCCTTCCTTGTTTAAATATTCCACCCAGGTGGTCAGCGTTTTCCAATGTTTTCTTGCATATTCAGCATTACCTTCTGCTTTTGCAATAGCACCTGTCAGGATCAGCATATTGCCGCTTTCTTCCACGGGCATACCTTCGCCATATACCTGGCCATTGGCGATCGGGTATGTACCCAGGTCGTGCGCGGCAAAAGGCTTGGTATATTTCCCGCTTTCACTGTAATAAAAAATACCCGTCAGCATGCCTTTCAGCAAATCCGGATTATACAGCAAAAACAAAGGCGCTGAAGGATACGTAACATCCACGGTATTGATACATCCATTACTGTTATTTTCCTTTGAAAGGAATAACAATTCTCCCTGTGGACTTTTCACCAGTTTATGCGCAGCGATACTCTGGCGATAGCCGATTTCACACAACTCTGCATATTGTTCTCCTCCTGCTTTTAAAGCATCTTCCCTTAATTGCGTGTTGAATGCCTTACACTGTCCCATTATATCATGGTATTGTTTTGAGGCAAGGGCCATCTCTTCTTCAAAGCTGCGGTTATTATCGAGCTTATACCAGGCTTTAAGATTCTCACCAAAGAACTGGATAGAAAGAATATCATCATAACCCACCATCAAATATTGTTCAACAGGCTGATCCTTTACTTTTCCCAGTGATACAACGGTATTCAACACCAGGCTTTTTCCTTTCAGGGATGCTGGTGATTTGTAATTACTGGCACTGAAATTTTTGAGAGAAGATTCACGGTTTGTCAGGAACTGTGCAACTTTTTTGTTTTCCGGTGCTGCAACATACACATAACCCCAATCGATCCTAAGGTCATCACCCTTCTTTTTAAGGATAGGCTGTTCAGTTGTTCCCGCTTTAAGAATGCAAAGCCCGTTCTTTTGATATTTGTTTGCCACAACTTCCTGTGATGGAGTGTTAACAGCAAGATCAGAGGAAACACCGAGCATCAGCTGAACATCATGGGCAGCCCCATCGTTGGATTTTGTTTTATAAGTAATATAAGAAACCGGCCTTGACAACAGGTTAAGGTTCTTCATCAACAACGGCGAAGTGAAGGTCAATTCAAGATCAACCGGTCCACATCCCATTTCATATACGGTTTGCGTAGCCAGCACTTTAACCGATTTCTGTTCAGCGGCTATTGCATTGGCATATGCATTTTTCACTTCCTGTACTATGCCGGCATCAAGCCATCTTCCACCTGCGGTATTCTCCACGTGAATAGCTAAAACATTATTCCCTTTCCTGAGATGCTGCTTTAAAAGGTCATTCAAAGGCAGGTAAACAAATTTATTGGTCCAGCCTACATGATCATAGATCTTATTGCCATTGAGATAAACTTCAACATTATCATCATGATTAAGCTTCAGGTAAAGGTCATCAAGATTTCCTTCGTCCATATTGAAAACCCTGCGGTAATACAGGTGACGTGATTTCCAGGATGTTTTTGCCTCATCATTGTCGCCGAATGGCGCTACCCCCGTTTTCCAGCTATTGTCCTGGAAATCCGTGTTCATCCAGTTTTCCGCAGGTTTTTGTTCAGTGTACTTCACTGAATACTGCTGTTCGTCGCTGGCAGGAAGGATGGTTTTATAACTCAACCCTTCTTTTCCAAGCACACGATAAATTTTTCCATCCACCCTAATATAACTGATCATGGATTGATCTGCACCTGTCCAGTGTTTTGTGGTTCCTTCATTCAGCTTGTCGGTAGTTGACCAGATACTGAAGTAAGGATCATGTGTGATCAGTGGGTAAGCCGGGGCCTTATCCTGCGCAAGCGCGGCAAAAAATAACCCAATAAAAACTTTTAAAAGCAGCATCTTCTTCATACTATTCATTCTTTTCTAAAAAAATTATTTCACTAGTTCTAAGTACCTGAAACTGTCGCTATCCACCAGCACCAGTCCATTTTTAAATGTTAGTTTAACAATTGCTGTAAGCCTGGGCTGTACCTGTTCCTGGTTAAAGTGGGTGTGAAAAACATAATAGGTATTCCCTGATTTATCATTGAAAAGATCTCCATGCCCGGTTCCATTCACACCCATGTTTCCCGGGTTAATAATTGGATTTCCCTCATGTCTTTTCCATGGTCCGTTGATATTATCACTGGTGGCATAGCCTACTGCATAATTTTTATTCCTGAAATCATTGGCAGAATAAAAAAGAAAATATTTATCATCATGGCTTATTACCGTGGGCCCCTCTGCTACCGGCCATCCTGCATTACTTGTATTTTCCCATGAGGAAATATGACCTTGCTGCTGGTGCGCTGGTGCTGCAATGCATTCTTTTTCTGTTCCTGGAATAATATCAGAAAGATAATCTTTCATTTTAACGGAGTATATCCTGTTGCCCCGGTCGAGCCTGACATGAAACAGGTAAGGTGTTCCATGCTTATCAAAAAATACAAAGGGATCGATCTGTTTACCTGGCCCGGATAATTTTTTTATTTCTTTTTGTGTGAAAGGACCCAGCGGGCTATCGCTTTGAGCGATAGCGATCTGTTCATTTGCAGTGTACGCCATATAAAATATTCCCTTTCTTTCTATAACCTGCGGAGCCCAGAAGCCGCCGGTTCCAAAGGTCTCTCCTTTTACAAGCGCATAACCATCATTGTTACCTGCAGGGCCTGTCCAGTTTTCAAGGTCGGAAGAAGTGTAAACAAGAAATCCTTTACTTACATCACCGCCTGTTCCATAGAGATAATATTTTCCTTTTGAATAAAAGATGGTTGGATCAGCAAGCCTGATGGTGCTATCCTTTTGGAAAGAAGGCACAGGTATGCTTGCAACAACAGGATGCGACTCCATTTGCTGCTGCAGGCTTACTGTGTTATCCTGTTGCATGAACAGGATGAAGAGAAAAAAATATGATAGGATATTCATCACTATTTCATGGATACCAGTGAAGGATCATATAATTTGGAATGTACCTGTTGCAATTTTTCAACAGGCATTTTAAATACCTTCCTGTCGTAAGTCATCAACCCATTCACCTCACCTTCCACATCAGTGGTTTGAGTATATACAGCAGCTGAAAGCCCGCGGCCAATGAGCATTTGGAGCCTGTCCATGAATGATGCATACCTGTTGAATAATTCTTCTTTATTCTTAAAGGTCTGGTATCCCCAGTTGTTTTTATCCTGCCAGGTATGACCTTCAACGGGAAGACCAAGACCACCAAATTCTCCTAGTACAATCACCCTGTCTTTTCCAAAGAGTTCAGCTCTTGGCATTTCAGGACTGGGATAATTATGCAGGTCAATGATATGACCAACATCGTGGAAATTACCACCGCTGGCGGTATTCACGAGCCTTGAAGGATCTTTTTTCATTGTCCAGTTAACGATCTCAACAGTCTTGAACTGTCCCCAAGCTTCGTTGAATGGAACCCATACCACGATGGAAGGGAAATTATGGAAATCGGTCATGATCTCATTCCATTCCTTGCGGTAGATGGCTTCTGACTCAGGTGTTCTTGTTCTATCTGCACCGGTATTATCAATGCCTGGTCTTGTTTCCCATCTTCCACCACCAAGGTCTCCGGTAGGCATATCCTGCCATACCAGGATGCCGAGTTTATCGCAATGGTAATACCAGCGTGCAGGTTCAACCTTCGTGTGTTTGCGGATCATGTTAAAACCCATTTCCTTTGTTTTCTCAATATCGAACTTGAGGGCTTCATCGGTTGGTGCGGTATACAAACCATCAGGCCACCAGCCCTGGTCGAGCGGACCATATTGGAATACAAATTTGTCGTTAAGCAACATCCGCTGCACACCTTTTTCATCTGGCTTCATAGAGATTTTGCGCATGGCAAAATAACTGTTCACTTCATCAACCGTTTTTCCTTTTCTCACAACAGCTATTTTGAGATCATAGAGGAAAGGATTGTCTGGTGTCCATAGTTTAGGATCTGGAATAGAAAGTTTTGCTTCAGCGTTATCGGTAAGCGTTTGCTCGTCAATTTTTTTGTCACCATCGTAGGCTGTAATCCTGATAGCATCGCCAGGCTGTATGTTTTCGGTGATGGCTGATACCACCAGCGATTTGCTGTCAAGGTCGGGAGTTTGTTGTGTGGAAGCGATATATGTTTTTGGAACAGGTTCCAGCCAAACAGTTTGCCAGATACCAGTTACAGGCGTGTACCAGATGCCATGGGGGTTCCTGATCTGCTTTCCCCTAGGCTGAGGACCCTCATCAGTTGGATCCCATACCCTTACAGCAAGTTGCTGTTGCTTTCCTTTTTTCAGGGCGCTGGTAATGTCAAAAGAAAAGGGATCAAATCCACCCTGGTGTTCACCTACTTTTTTACCATTCACATACACTTCGCACGACCAGTCGACCGCGCCAAAATGCAGCAGCAGGTTTTTGTTTTTTGCATCAGCAGGAAC
>JAEWIW010000042.1 GCA_023386855.1 Bacteroidota bacterium
GATATCGCCTGCTTGCTTTACATTCAGTGAAAAATTAAATTCAAAAAGAGAAAGTTCCCGATCATGTCCATCTAATAAATAAACGGGACTATCATATCCCGAATGGATTAGCACTTCATCAGCTCCATCCCCATTTATATCACCAAGAGAAATAAGTTGTCTTTCATCATAACTATCACCGAGAAAAATAGCAGTATCAGGAGAAATACAGCGTTGAGCATTTAAACCTTGCGGAAACCAGCAAAACAAAGTACAAAAAATCATAAGTAAATAATACTTCATAAACAGGTTTAAAAATTTACGCAGTAAATACTCAATAAAACATCAATAAAAACTTTCAAATGGAGGATTATATTAAGTTACTTCCTTATTTTAAGAAATTCAAGTACCTTTTATTGTTTAATTAACAGCATTAAAATGTTTAAGACCCAACAGATTATACCTAAGTGCTTTCTTTGGTTAATATCAATTCTTTTCCTGAATACTACAGCCACATGTCAAACTGCCGCTAATGATTTAGAAACAACCATCTTCAAATATGACAGCCTTTTCTGGATAGCCTATAACCAATGCGATATTGAGGGAATGAATAAATTTATAGCGGATGACGTGGAATTTTACCACGACAAAGGAGGGATCATGAACGGGATTGAAGCTTTCACCAATTCAACAAGGAAAAACCTTTGCGGCAATAACGATTACAGGGTAAGAAGGGAGGCCAAACCGGGAACCGTTCATATTTATCCCATGATGAGCAATAACGAGATCTATGGAGCGATCATCAGCGGTGAACATTATTTTTATATCAATCAAAAAGGCAAAGCTGAATATCGAAGTGGCCTTGCCAGGTTCACGCATTTATGGACGAAAGAAAGCGGCACCTGGAAGATGAAACGGATCCTTAGTTATGATCATAAGCCTGCTGATCAATAGGCTGTTCACCAGGTGTATTATCATTACCATGATATTCATTGAGCCGCTGATCAATAGTATGCTGTTCAATATGTGGCGGATTAATAGACACATTATCATTTGCCGGTGGTAATGCTTCCGTTCCTGCCACCACCTGCCGAACTGATGTTTCAATGGGATTGATCTCCGGCACCTGCTTCTTCGCATAAGCCTGGCTGAGGGAATATATCTTTCTTGTTTGAGGAAGAAACCCTGCTTCAAGAGACCCGATGGCTTTATTATAATGGTTCACTGTTCCATTCAATCCTTTACCAAGACTAACCAGGTGTTCGATCAATGTTGCGCTCCTGTCGTGCAATTCCACTGCCGCATCACGGATCAGTTCAATATTCTCCATGGTTTTTAACTGGTTCCAGCTATACCCTACTCCCATTAAAATAGAAAGCAATACAGTTGGCGTTGCAATGATGATCCTATTCTTCATGGCGTCTTCGATCATTTCAGGATAAGCCTGCAATGCCACACCATAAGATGATTCAATATGAATATACATGATCACGAAATCCGGTGCTTCTGTAAACTGGCTCCAGTACGATTTAGCACTTAATTTCCTTAGGTGATCTTTCACTGCCATAACATGTTGTCCAAGAAATATCTTCTGCTGGTCGGCATCATCCGTTTCAAACATTTTCATATAAGCTGATAAGGGCGCTTTACTGTCGACCACCAGCGTTTTCTGCCCTGGAAGCTTTATGATCATATCAGGACGAAGTCTTCCCTGTTCATCTTCAACCGTAACCTGTTCCTTGAAATCACAATGCTCGAACATGCCGGCATGTTCCACCAGCCGTCTTAATGCAAGTTCACCATACCGGCCCCTGCTATGACTGGTCTTCAATGCACCAACAAGATTGGAAGTTTCTTTTTTGAGTCCTTCCGTAGTGGATTTCACCTGGTCGAGGTAGTTCCAGATATCGCGGTATGCGCTGATACGGCTTCCTTCCAGCGCATTCAGTTTCTGGTCAAAACTCTTAAGCGATTCACTCAATGGCTTTACCAATTCACCAATGGCCTGTTCTTTTTTTTCAAGCAGGCCACGTGCTTCCGTGACTTTTTCTTCCAGCCTGGACTTGGCCAGTTCTATAAAGGAAGTATTGTTATGCTGCAAAGCCTGTGCAGATAAGGCACCAAAGGCATCCTTAAGATTTTGCTGTGCTTCTGCTACGAAACGCTGCTGCTCACTAATCCTTTGCTGCACCTGCAGCTGCATGTCAGAAACTTTTCTTTCGGCAAGCTCAATTTCTTTTTGAAGCGAAGAAATTTTTACACCAGCGATTTTTACTGATATGATCCAGGTGATAATGGAAGTGATGCCGGCCACAACCAGCATCACCAGTATGGCGACTTCTGTATTCATTTACATCGATTCAATGCCATGAATATAGAAAATCTATTGTATCTCGATGCGTCGACCAGTGTCGGCAGCCTCGTAAATTGCGTAAAGTATTTTTACATCCTGCAATCCCATTTCACCCGGCACCGGTGTTGGACGTCCTTCTTTAATGGCAAGGGCGAAATCATCCATCTGTTTTGCCTGCTGGTTAACGTTAGGAATATTCATATCCACTGCAGATTTTTCACCGGGGTTCTTAAGTTTTCCTTTTATGCCTTCGTATTCATAGGCAGGTGAAAGTTCAAACCATCCATCAGCAGTTTCTGCCCTCAGCAGGTTCATTTCTTCTGAATAACTGGTCTTGCATTCGGCAATGATGCCCCCGGGAAATTCCATTTGCCAGTTGATCGATTCTTCCACTTCAGAAAAAGTTTTGGGATCATTCTTTGGCCCATATTGCGCGGTTACGGCAATAGGCTCAAGTCCCGTGGTGTAGCGGGCTCCCTGGACACAATAGATCCCCACATCCATCAGTGGACCGCCCCCTGCAAGTTTTTTATTCAACCGCCAACCTTCCGTGCTGCCCATACCATTATAGGCTTTAATATTTTTTATTTCACCCATGATCTTTTCTCTACCCAGGCGCATCATTTGAAGGTTATGCGGTTCGAAATGCAAACGATATCCAACAGAAAGCATCACTCCTGCTTCCTTGCAGGCATCGATCATGCGCTGGCAGTCCTGCACTGAAGTGGCCATCGGTTTTTCCGTGATCACATGTTTAGCAGCCCTGGCCGCCCTTATCACAAATTCGGGGTGCATGCTATTGGGCAGAACGATATAAACAATATCAATGGATGGATTATCTTTTATGCTATCAAAATTTTCATAACTATAAATATTTTCTTTTGGCACATTATACTTGTTTGCCCATTTAGCTGCTTTTTCCTTTGAACCTGAAACAAGCGCAGCGAGGTAGCAATGCTTTGTTTCTTTCAGCGCAGGCGCAAGCTGTCCTTCGGCATATTTCCCTAATCCTACCAGTGCGATACCCAGTTTTTTTTCCATACAAAATGATTTATCGTGGATTGCAGAAAAAGCAATGCCATAGGTGAAAGGGAAGGATTTGAATATTTTAAGCCGGGAATCAATAATTTGTAGGGAAATAACCGCAAAAATCATTCATGAGAACGATCATCTACGGCCTGCTTGCAATAACAGCCGGCCTTATCAACTTTAATTGTCATACTTCAAAAAGCCGATCCATGAGTTCAACCATACTGAATGAAAATCACCAGGCCAGGTTAATATCAAGACAATTTATCTTTACGGAAGGGCCTGCTACTGATAAAGAAGGTAATGTATTTTTTACCGACCAGCCCAACAATTCGATCTGGAAATACAGCATTGACGGGCAATTAAGCCTGTTCAAAAAAGATACGGGTCGTGCCAATGGATTATATTTCGACAGGGAAGGAAATCTTATTGCCTGTGCAGATGAAAAAAATGAATTGTGGTCGATAAGTCCTGCTGGTGAAATCAAAGTGTTATTGAAAGATTTCCATGGACAGCGTTTCAATGGTCCTAATGATGTATGGGTTCATCCTTCGGGTGGAATGTATTTCACTGACCCGAGGTATGAGCGCGAATACTGGAAGCTGACCACTCCGCAGCTTGAACAGGAAAATGTTTACTACCTGCCGAAGGGCGCAGCTGAAGCGGTTGAAGTGATAACGGATCTTGTAAAACCCAATGGTATTATTGGTACTGAGGATGGGAAGTGGCTGTTTGTTGCCGATATCGAAGGCAATAAAACTTTTAAGTATGCAGTGAAGGAAGATGGAAGCTTAGGCAAGGGTGAATTATTTGTTGAACAGGGATCTGATGGTATGACACTGGATAAGGAAGGCAATCTATACCTGACAGGGAAGGGGGTAACGGTTTATGATCCGAATGGGAAGCTGATCAGGAATATCCCTGTTCCTGAAGATTGGACGGGCAATGTAACCTTTATGGGAAGGAACAGGGATAAGCTTTTTATTACGGCATCGAAGGGAATTTATATCGTGGAATAGGTACCCCAGGTACCCCGTGGCACGGGGGCGTGGCACGGGGGCGTGGCACGGGGTAGTATTATCTAAGCTCCTTAACGGCTCTTTCAAGCACTTCATCCCTTCCTGCAAGGATTCCTTTTACCGTTGGATGTACCATTATATCGGGTTGAATGCCGACCCCTACGAATTCAGTTCCATCGGAAAAATAATCCCGCTTCGAACACACTGCTCCCAATCCTCCACCGGGAAGGGTAAAGAATACAGGCTGTCCTGTGCTTCCACCTGTAGGTTCGCCAATCACTTTTCCCCTGTTCATCCCTTTATAAGTAGCGGTAAAATCTTCTGCTGCAGAATAGGTGGCACCACTGGTCAGCACAATCACTGGCTTACTGTATAATTTATTCTTATAGGGTTTCCAGTCATCAGAACCTACATGCCCCACTTCTATTCCACCCCATGACCTGCCTACAGGGCGGTACTGCCTGAGCATGGTTTTACCGGTATAAAAAGTTTTATCCGTTAAACAACCCAGGATCTCGAATCCATTGTTTCCATTGCCACCTCCATTATCTCTTACATCAATGATCAATGCATTAGTTGCTGCGACCTGGTTAAAAATGCTATCAAATATTTTCACCATCTTCTCATCATTAAAGGAATTAATCTTCAGGTAACCGATATTTCCATTAAGCACTTTAAATTCCAGCAGGGGCTTGCGCAACCAGAAATTTTCAACTGTTTCATAACGGAATTTTTTCTTAATCATTTTTCCATCCGCAGTTTTAAAACCAAGCATCACTTCATCACCACTCCTACCTTTCAATAATTCATAACGATAGATCCTTTCAGTGCTGTCCTGGACAGTAGAATAATGCAGGTATGGACTTACCTCTTTCTCAATATACGTTTTGAGTGGCTGACCATTCCATTCCACCAACTCCATGCCTGGTGTAATCGATTTCTCCCTGGTATTATTGACAGTAACGATGGCTTTATTTTCTATCCAACGAACATCAAGATCAATTAGTCCATTGAACTGCTTCATCAATGCATAAGGCATGTAAATGGTAGTGTGTCCATCGATAAGATGACGATAAAAACTTTGCAACAGCCTGTAATATTCATAAGTGCTTTTTGTAGCGGTCACTTTTGGAATGAAGGACTGGTAAAGACTATCCCAGTTTGTTGAAGGAATAAGATCAAAGTTGGCGAAATTGTATTTTGCTTCGGACCATGCTTTTGACAGGCCAAGGATCTTATCTGCATTTGTAAGTTCGGGCAAAGGCTGGTCGGCACGAAAACCATTGAAGTCGATCTTCTCCCATCGGTCCTGGTAAAAATTTACATAAGCGGCCGAATCAAAAGTCTTCTGCGCAGTAGCCATGAATGCTGTTGCAGAAAGCAGCAATACAAAAAAATATTTCATAAAAGTGTATTAGGTGTTTAGGTTTGGTTATCGTGATGAGTTAGTGATGAAGGCAATGATCTTTTCAGCAAACCATTGCGGCTCTTCCTGGAAGGGCGCATGGCCGCCAATATAGTGAACGGTTTGCTGGTGAGGGAACATGAACCTTTTATAATGGTCAACCCCGATGGCATAATCCCTATCTCCTGTCATCACCAGCACAGGGCATTTGATCTTTGCGGTAAGTGGTGTAAAATCTTTCCAGTAGTCCTGCACTCCCCAACAATTGCTGGCAAAATCGCGGTTGAATTTGCCTGCAGCGAAAGTCACTGAATCGTTGATCTTTTTTTCATATTCATTCCTGAACATCAGCTTATACCATGAATCCTTTTCTGAAAGAAGATTGTGGATCATGCCTACCCTGTCCATCAGTGGTTTCGTGGTATCGCGGTAAGGTGCAGGATCTGTAATATTCATCAGCATGATACCGCTTTCTATATGAGAGCTCATGGACGCCTGCATATCCATGGTACAATGGATATACATCATTTTCGAGATTCGCCCAGGGTGCGCAATAGCATAATTGGTCATTAGTATCCCGGCAAAGCTATGGCCCATGACTGCCCACTTTTTAATTCCAAGAAATTCCCTGATCTCTTCCATGTCCCTGGTCATACGGCTGAGTGAATAATCACGATTCATGGCGGAATCGGAGCGACCGCTTCCTCGCTGGTCGTAATAGATCATTTTCATTTTCTTCTCTATCATGGTCGCGCCGGGAAAAGCTTCAAAATAATAAGAAGTAGAACCAGGACCGCCATGCACGAACAGGCAGGGTGTTCCTTCACCGGCTACCCTTACATAAAGCTTCACACTATCTGAAGTGGTGAAATAGAAGTTCCTGTCTTCCGCGTAAGAATTGGCCAGGGTGAACATTCCGACAAGCAATACGATAATCTTTTTCATTGTGTTGAATTGATGATACAAAGAGAAAGTTTTGGAGAAGGAGGATCAAATGCAAATCGACGAATGACGGCTTTTGGCCGATGAAAGGCTTTTGAGAGAAAATCCCATAAATCTTAAGATGAAATAATTTATAGGAACCAATAGTGCCACAAAGAAGATACCCAGCCAAAAGGAGGAAAAACTGGAATTGGCCTGTTCTGTATGCATAACGGTATTGGTGATATGGTATACGATATTACCCGCCCAATGAACGGCAAGGGTATACCAGATATTTCCTGTCATGATCAATGGAATCACCAGTTGAATGCCCATGATAAAAAGATACAGCAGGTATAAGGGTTCATCGAGCCGGTGGATATGATTCAATACATACACCAGTGAAGAAATGAAAATGACCAGTACATAAGAAATTCTTCCTTTAAGATGGGCAAACAGGTAACCCCTTGTGAGTATATCTTCGGTGAGGGAGGAAATAAAAGTTCCAAAAACCAGCAGTGAGGTTTGGGTAAGAAAATCTCTCCATAGGGGGATAAAACTGATCTTCTCCATTCCAACTGCCAGGCTGGTTAAAACCATTAATGCATTAATTATTAGTCCAGCGAGCAGTCCCAATAAAAAAAGTTGTCCATTCTTTTTGCTAAAACATACTCCCCAGGCCGAAAAACCTGTTCTTCCCTGCCATCGGCTTACAAGCCAGGCAACAATAAAGAACAGCAAAGAGACAGCAAGGAAACCCACTGCACTGTTCTTTTCCAGGATCATGTATTCGGCTACATGATAAATAAGAAACAGAAGAACAAACCCGGTTATTATTTTGAAAAAAGATGTTCGCATGATGATTCATTTCAGGCAATTTGAACCATGCGAATAAATAAATCAAAACGGCCAGGACGAATGACGGCTTTTGGGCGATGAAGCTTATTTACCCAGCCATTCCTTGAATTCAACCACTTTATCAATGGTTACAAATACATCTTCTTTCATTGCAGGTTTAAGATCCAGTTTAATTCTTCCCTTAGTGAATACATGGATATTTTCAATGGCTTCAAGCCTTACCAGCATTTGCCTGTTCACACGAAAAAAGAATTTCGGATCAAGCTGCGCTGTTAATTTATCAAGACTGAGATCTATAGGAAATCGCTGGTTATCATTTGTAGCCAGGAAGGTGATCTTATCCGCACTATAGAAGTAGTTGATGTCGGCAACTTCAATGGTCTTTAACCTGGAACCAATTGAAATAAGGAATCTTGTCCTGTACTCGGGTTCTTTTTTTTGAAGGGAACGGATAAGTTTTTCTATTGAAGAAGATTCGGTTTGTCCTGGGCCGTGCCACGGACCTTCGGCCCTTGGCACGGCCGTTCCATCACCCGGTCCCTTTTCGGTTTGTCCTGGGCCTTGCCACGGACCTTCGGCCCTTGGCACGGCCGTTTCATCACCCGGTCCCTTTTCGGATTGTCCCTGGCCTTGCCACGGACCTTCGGCCCTTGGCACGGCTGTTTCATCACCCGGTCCCCGGTCCCCGGCCCCCGGTCCATGTACCCGAATGTACTTCTCAATCGCTGCCACCAGTTCTTCGTAATTCAGCGGCTTCATCAGGTAATCCACGCTGTTGACCTTGAAGGCCCTGATCATGTATTCATCAAATGCCGTGGTGAAGATCACCGGCACATCAAGATTGATGGTTTCGAAAATGCTGAAACTTTGTCCATCTTCAAGATGAATATCCATAAATACGAGGTCGGGACTTTCATTGGCTTTTAACCATTCCACCGATGCTTCCACGCTCGGCAATTCTGCCAGTACTTCTATCGAGGGATCATATTTTTTGAGCATGGCCTGGAGCCGTTGGGCCGACAAATGCTCATCTTCAATGATAATTACTTTCATATTCAGGGATGAATTAAGGGTATTAAAACTTTGAACTGTTCACTGGAATGTTCTACCTGGGGCTTTTTATCGCTGATCAGTGCATATCTTCTTGATATATTCTCAAGCCCTACTCCTGTTGATGTTTCAGGCTGGTCGCGCTGGCTGATATTGTTCTCCACCACCAACAATTCCTTATCCGTATACACCCTTATCACCAAAGGATCACTTGCCGACATCCTGTTGTGCTTCACTGCGTTTTCAACAAGCAGTTGAAGTGTCAATGGCGGCAGCTTGTAATTGGTCAATCCCGGCTCAATCGTTTTTTCCAGTCGCAGTTTTTTATCGAAACGGATTTGCATAAGGAAAAAATAGGCATCCAAAAATCCCAGTTCCTCTTCCAGCGTTACAAGGTCAAGTTCCTTTTGTTCGAGGATATATCGATACGCCCTTGCGAGCTGTTGAATGAACTGGTCCGACAAGGCTGCATCCACATGAACCAGTGAAGACAGTACGCTTAAACTGTTAAACAGGAAATGGGGATTGACCTGGCTTTTCAAAGCCTGTAGCCGGATCTGCGCATACTCACGCTGGAGTTGCTCCGCTTCTGACTCCTTCTTCCTCGCAAGCTGGTAAATATTCAGCCCTGTTAAGAACATGTAAATGAATATGGTTCCTAAAAGATAGATACCGATATATCGCCTGAAGGTCCATAGGGAGGGGTCGGCAGGATTGCTTCCTGTTAAGGGTGAATCAATATAGGCAACAAAAGCATACAGGAACCAGTAACTGCAAAACATCACCAGCAAAAGTTCCAGCAGGTAACGCAGCCAGTTAAATTTTTGGGACGTGAAGACCCTGTTACCCAGCCACAGGATCATATAAATGATCATAGTTATCCCTGATAGTCTTGCTGCAGTGAAAATGAATTCAACCAGTAACCTGCCGATGGAATCATTATTATCGATATAAGCGAAGAATACCGGGTACAACAGGCTTATAACCAGTATAACGGTCAGGGTTAACCGAAGAGGACTGATGCTTTTTTGTATGGTATAGGATGTACTCAGGGAACAATATTTAGCGGTATAATAATACTTGTTACTGTGCCATGTTCTTCCATGCTTAAGGGTTCATTGGCCACTGCCTGGAACTGTTCTTTCAAATGGGTGAGTCTTGCCGTATCCTGACCATCCAATGCTGGCTTTGGCTGTGGCCTGTAATCCATATACAGGTGATCATGTTTCAGATAAATTTTTATAACCAATGGCCTGGATGCCGACATGATATTTGTTTCCATGATATGATCGAGTAATATCATCAGGGTATGGGGAGGAAGGAATTTTTTCTCATGAATTGGATTCACTTCCATGATCAATTTTTTACCAAATCGCTGCTGAAGCAGGAATAGGTAATTGTCGAGAAAGGACTGTTCCTGTTCAAGGGAAACCGTTGGCTTTCCTCTTTGTTCGAGCAGGTATCTATAAGAACGTGATAATTTTTCAATAAAGGATTCAGCAAGGTCTGCATCAGCATATACCAGTGAGCTCAGGGCATTCAGGCTGTTGAAAAGAAAATGAGGATTCAACTGGTTCTTCATGGCTTCAAACTGCGACTGTGTATATTCTTTTTGCCACCTGGCCACTTCAAGGTTTTTATTTTGAAGGAACCTGAAAATGCGAAAGGCTGTCATCAGCGCATATACCACGATGAGAAAACAAAGATCGATCATGAGGATCATCTTGAGTTTTCTTTCCAGGAACGCCATGTCTTCTTCAGGCACCACCATGAACCTGGTGAATATCCAGTAAAATAACTGGCTTATTGCAAATCCGCAGATCAATACAACCGGTACTTCAGCAAGAAAACGTTTTCTTCCATTGGGGTCCGACTGGAATTTTTTATTAAATAACCTGATGAAATAATAGACCAGATAAAGCAGGACAAAGGTCTGCAGCATGATTGGCCAGCCCTGTGTATAAAAACCTGGGAGCTCTGAAAAGGTGATAAATGGACTACCTACATTAATATAGCGGTAAACTATGGCCAGCAGGAAGTTCAGCAGCAATCCTCCAGTGATAAAGAGAAAATGAATATTGGTATAAAACGCGTTTTTATTCACAGCGCCGTAAAATAAGCATTGTAAGTAATAGTTGCCCAGCAGCATCGACAAAATAATTGCTGTTAAAAGGAACATGCGCTTTTAATTAATCAGCTTCAATATTCCTTTAAAGGCACCGGGAATAAAAAACAATCCCGACGAATGACCCGTTTTGGACGATGATTTAAGTAAAAGGAAAGAAAATAAAACCAGGATGATTACAAAAAGTTCACTTCATGTACCTATCAGTAAAACGCCTGAAAGAATCAAATCTCCCATGAACAGAATATTTTCTCTTACTGCCTGCCAGTACAATACCTACGATAAGGGAAATCGGAAAGGTAGCCAGGGCCACATAAGCACCTCCCTGCCCTGCCACCAGCGGCAATAAACCAATACCAAGGGATATAAGAATGGTTTGAACAGGTTTCTGTCGCCGGGCCCTGATATATTCAATGGAATTAAAAGGAATCCTTTCCAATTTATCGGGTGGACCGGGGTTTTCAAATACCAGCAAATCATTCCCGGATCTTCCTGCCACCTGGTAAGGATGGGTAGAACCATCCATACTTTTTATAATAACACTCACAGGGCGTTTAAACAATGTATCACCAATAATATTGGTATGAGATGTTAAAGGCGAACAAACAAGCGCCTCCCTGGGCATACATACAAAAATCAATATGGCTGCAATTAGGCTTGACAAAGCTTTTTATTTTAGGCCCGTAATAGTCTAAAAATAATTGCAGTTTTTGTTTATAACAAGTATTCGCTTATTTAAACCTGATTTTTTGTTCCAGCCTTATATCATCCGATGCGCTTCCAATCATGATGTCGAATTCTCCTGGCTCGACCACCCATTTGATATCTTTATTGAAGAATCCAAGTTTGGTTTTATCGATGGTAAATTCAACCAAAGCAGATTCACCTGCAGCCAGCTTTATCTTTTTAAAGTCTTTAAGTTCTTTCACGGGTCTTACCAGCGATGCCACTTTATCGCGGATATACAGTTGTACCACTTCTTCTCCGTTCCTGTTGCCTTCATTTTTAACCGTAAAGCTCAGCGTTATGGTTTGATTGGTTTGCATGGTGGTACGATCCGCTTTTAAGCCTGAATAAGTAAAGCGGGTATAGCTTAACCCATGACCAAAAG
>JAEWIW010000088.1 GCA_023386855.1 Bacteroidota bacterium
CTGATGGCCAGGGAAAATATTGATGTGCTGCCGGTGCAGTCGCCCGATGATAATACCATCATTGGATTGCTGGCTTATGAGCACATTGTTTCCAGTTACAAGCATAGTATTGAAGAGCACCAGGAAAAGCAGCCGGTGATCTCGCTGAAAAGGCAGGGGCTCAGGATTTTGTTGCATGGGCAGCAAGAAAGGACCGTGGACCGGGGGAAAAACTAGTTATTAGTGATTAGTGATTAGTGATTAGTGGGGTGCCCGATCGGCCGTCCCAAGGGCCGGCAAGAAGGGACCGGGGACCGAGGACCGGGGACCGGGTGCCCTGATCGGCCGTCCCAAGGGCCGAAGGTCCGTGGAACGGCCAAGGACAATTTTGCACTTTAATAGGACCGTGGACCGGTTGCTCTTGCACCTACGGGTTTGGTTAATCTGCGATCTTATTCTAACTTGAATAACCCATTGAAAGCTCCTACCCCCGCACCATTAACCATTACTCATGCCATCACTAACCGCTCCATTACCAGGAACGCTTCAAAGCATACCAACTATTGAAGATGTTGCCAGGATCAGTGCAATTGCTGACCCTGTGCAGAGAAACCAGCAGATCACCGCATGCTATCATGACCTGTCTCAATCCTTTTCAAAAAGAACGGGACCCATTGCCAACTGGTGCACCTTTGCCAGGTGGGCTTCCAGCCAGGCAGGGGTAACCATCCGGAAAGAAGATCTCAAAAGAAAACTTGAAGAAGTACTTACCAATGACCCTGTCATTCAGGCCGTGCTAATGCTGATCGCGCAACTCGCAGGTCAACTGGGAAGAAAAGGAAAACTTCCAGGGATCAGTTTTGCAGCGCTGGAAAAGATCATTGAATCCGCTGGCGACAAGGCTTCCGATGCAGTGGCAAGGGGAAATAAAAAAGTATTCGAAGAAATAGGAAAAGAATTCGCCAGGTTCTTAAAAGAATGTTCACCCGATACTGTTTATAATGATGCATCCATTACTTCATTTATTAATTCATTGAAAGATGGTCCTCCACCGGAAGGACAAGCCTATCTTCAATCTGCATTCAGGCGATACTATAAATCTCTATTCGAATCGGATAGCAATAAGAAAAGCGAGGCCATGCTAATGGCAAATATTGAGATCGGTTACCACGAACAAACAAGGTTGCAACCGGAAATAAAGGAGTCGCTCGATGCGGCTTTTGTCGACAGTGAAAAAGTAAAAAAATCCGTTACAGATCTTATTGTAAGCAGCCAGTCGATCGCTGGTAAGCTCTATTATTTCTTTCAATGGATCACCGGCCAGACCGACCTGTTGAAAAAGCAATTAGATGCACTGATAGAAAAAGCTGAATCAATAATACGAATGATCCTTACCAGGCAATTGATGACCCTTAATCTTCCTCCTGATCGATGTCTCCATCTTGGAGATGATCTCAGCATTACTTACCCGCAAGACCTGCTTATAATAGAAGATGAAGAATTAAACAACCTGCTTGAAAAATTAAAGAAACAATCCGGACAGGCCGATGGCGCAGGTTGTACCGACTGGGCAAATTTCGATCAACGAATACATTATATCGCCATCCTGTTCAGGTGTTACCACAAGGAACTAGTGATTAGTGATTAGTTATTAGTTATTAGTTGGCTGTATGAAAATGAATGAGTAATTTCTATCTCACAAATAATTATTACCATGTCAACACATTACCCTTTTGAATTTACGCTGGAAGATGGAACGCATGTAGTGGTAGACCGTGTGGGAACAAACACCTATGATTTCAAACTTATACCAAAAGAAGCGCCCATCACTCATTTCACTTACGTGGATGACGGAAGAACAAAAACAGAAGTGGAAGAAAACCTAAACTTTGATGAACTCAATGCCCTGCGCAGGTTCTGGCTCGAAACAGAAGAGCGCGGTTAATCACAATCATACTGCATGGAGAATATAAGAATATCAACAGCACAGTTCGAACATCGCTCGAATGACAAATCCTATAACCTGGGCATTATCGATCAATTGAGCGCAAAAGCTGCAGCACAGGGCGCGCAGGTTGTTTCGTTTCATGAATGCTCCATTTCGGGATACAGTTTTGCAAGAAAATGTACGAAAGAGGAATTGCTGAACATTGCTGAATATATCCCCAATGGCGAAAGCATTCAACAACTTATATCCATTGCCGCAAAATATAAGATCACCATACTGGCGGGGTTATTTGAAAAGGATAAGGATAATAATATTTTCAAAGCATATGTATGTGTCGACAGTAACGGATTGATCGCAAAACATCGTAAGCTGCATCCCTTCATCAATAAAAATATTCTCCCTGGTAACAGTTATACTGTATTTGAATTGCATGGATGGAAATGCGGCATCCTAATTTGCTACGATAATAACATCATTGAAAATGTTCGTGCAACAAACCTGTTGGGTGCCGATATCATTTTCATGCCGCATGTTACCATGTGTACGCCATCCACCCGGCCAGGCGCTGGCTTCGTGGACCCTGCATTATGGAAGAACCGTGAAGAGGATCCCACATCATTAAGGATGGAATTTGATGGATTGAAAGGAAGAGCCTGGTTGATGAAATGGCTTCCTGCAAGGGCTTACGATAATGCCATCTATGCAATATTTTCAAATGCTATTGGCATGGATGATGACCAGCTCAAGAACGGGTGCGCGATGATACTCGATCCATATGGTGATATCATTGCCGAATGCAGGAACCTCGGGGATGAAGTGATCACCGCAACCATTACGGCAGACAAGCTAAAGTTGGCAGGCGGTTATCGATACAAGCAGGCCCGACGTCCTGAATTATATAAAGACGTTATCGGCCAGCCGCATAAAGCAGAGCAGAAAGTGGTTTGGCTTTGACGGGTCCGTGGGCCGTGGACCGGGTGCCCGATCGGCCGTCACAAGGACCAAAGGTCCGTGGTACGGCCAAGGACAACTTTGACGTGTCCGTGGTACGGCCCAGGACAATCTTGCAATCATATTCTAAAAACATTCACTCATGAACCAGCAAACATCCCCCGCCGAACAACATTACACCAGGGAACATCTCTTTGAACAGATCATGGCTTCTTTGAAGGAGCAAGGCATCAACACTCCAACCCGGCAGGATTTTTCCGGGGTGGATGAATTCCATGTTCGTGGTTCGGAGGTTTCACTGGAGCTGGCAAAAGAAGCCGGGATCAAATCATCGGATAGTGTGCTGGATATTGGCTGCGGCATTGGCGGCCCTTCGCGCATGCTGGCGGGTGAATTTGGATGCCATGTTACTGGCATCGATATCACTGCCGAATTCATTCGCACAGCACAGGAAATATCCAAAGTTGTAGGTCTCGATCACCTCACTAATTATATCCAGGCCGATGCTACTGCATTGCCTTTTTCAACCAATAGCTTTGATATAGCCTGGACTCAACATGTTCAAATGAATATCCAGGTCAAGAAACAGTTTTATATGGAAATTGCAAGGGTATTAAAGCCTGGTGGGAAATTTATTTATTATGATATTCTAAAAGGAAATGATGAACCCTTGCTGTTCCCTGTTCCCTGGTCCGATGATGGTTCCATAAGTTTTCTTATTAAACCAGATGAACTGGAACACCTGCTCATGAATGTAGGCTTTGAAAAGATCAGTACTAAGGACCAGACAGCCGGCGGAATTGAATTCTTTGAAAAAATGATCGAAAAATCAGCTAAAGATGGACCACCAAAAACCAGCCTTCATTTACTGATGGGCTCATCAACTAAAGAAAGAATGCAAAACCTTTTGGATAATTTCAAAACCGGTCGTGCGGTTATTCAAAGCGGCATATACACTTCGATTCGATAGATCAGATTCAAGCAGGATCTACTCTTCGATCCGGCAATAATGATCCGTAGCAGATCAATTTCGAT